>CAWBXL010000248.1:0-11451 GCA_963792305.1 uncultured Acidobacteriaceae bacterium
ATCTTCGCATTGGCAACAGCCGGGTTGATCTGGATTTTACGCGGCGGGGGGAAAGGACTTTTTGCAACGTGGTCCATATTGCCGGGGAAAAAATGTTGGTCAATGTAGCCTTCAAAAACCGACGCCCCATGCTATTCACATGGGGCGGATCAGTTAGAGCGTTGGATAAAAAACTATGCAACCCGTTTTGGACGCATCTTCTGAGTACCTGCTTTTCTTCCTCCCACTTCCTCTTCCCGTTCTCGGTATCCTCGCCCGTAGCATTAGCTTCTTGATTGATCTGCGAAGCCAGTTCAGTCAGCTTTTCATCTGTTTCTTTTTCTTCTTGAAGTGTCGACTCCAGTAGAGACACATGCTCGGTCTCCCCCAGGGTCTCGGCGAAGGCGCGGACTGTGCCGTACGCGGCGATTTCATAGTGCTCAACCCGTTGTGCGGCTCCAATCAAAGCGGCATCCATAATGTTATCTTCGAAGTCTTCTTCCATTACCTCTGATCCCTCTTCGATAAGCCCTTCCATGCCGGCACACTTCTTGCCTTTTGGACTTTCTCCCAGCATCTCGAATATTTGTTCGAGCCGTTCCACGTGGCCTTTGGTTTGTTCCAGATGCTCTGTGAATCCTTGCCGCAGTTCATCGGAAGAACTCGCCTTAGCCAGCTTGGGGAGTGCTTTTACCAGTTGGGTTTCGGCACTATAAAGGTCTTTTAGTTCATCAATGTATAGTTCTCTTAAACCTGTTTCTGCCATGATTTTTCTCCAAAAATTTTTATTTAACCAAACTCAGATATCGCTGTGTGTCGCCTTGTCGGTAAATTCGTTTTGAATGACTAGGTTGATTGAAAACCTAGCTGCGCAGAAAGTGAATCCACAATAATCTGTAGGTGGGAAGTCGTATGATCTATACGCTGACATTGTTCAACGGACAGTATAGGCGGCCAATCATCGGTGCATCATTAATATGAAAGTAGACAGCTGGACATCATTCCAGCTCTAATGATCATCTGAATTTTGTGGGCTGCCTCTGCGTCGGCCTTCGTACGGAGCAATTGTGTTCGCTGATCTTTTATCTCGCTGGCCTTTGATTCGGCAAATCCGCACAGGAAGTGACGGCACCGGCCCGGAGGTGATGTCGGAACAAACACGAAACCTTCGCACCAAGCATCATGACGCAGAGGTTGCTCGCTCCATTTGTCCCTATTGCGGAGTGGGTTGCGGACAGCTGGTATACCACAAAAATGACAAGTTGATATCGATTGAGGGCGACCCCGAATCGCCGATTTCGCGGGGAAGGCTTTGTCCTAAGGGCGCGGATACGTTCGAATTGCATACTCACCCCAACCGGCTGACTCGGGTGAAATATCGCCGTCCTTATTCTCGCGAATGGCAAGAACTGGAACTGGAAACCGCGATGGATATGATCGCAGACCGGCTGTGGGAAAGCCGCGAGCGGTCATTTGAAGAAAAACGCGATGGTCAAACTCTCATGCAGACCAAGACCATTGCTCATCTGGGCGGAGCGACACTCGACAACGAAGAAAATTATCTGATCAAGAAGCTATTTACTGCTGGACTAGGAATGGTGTGCCTCAGTAATCAGGCGCGCATATGACACAGCTCTACGGTGCCCGGTCTGGGCACCTCATTCGGTCGCGGGGGCGCGACCACAGCCCAACAAGATCTTGCCAATGCCGACGCGATTCTCATCATGGGATCATCCATGGCGGAAAACCATCCAGTCGGCTTTCAATGGGTGATGGAGGCGCGTGAGCGTGGCGCCAAAATTATCCACGTAGACCCGCGTTTCAATCGCACTTCGGCTATGGCCGATATTTGGGTGCCGCTGCGCGCGGGAAGTGACATCATCTTTCTCGGCGCCCTGATCAATTATGTGCTCACGAACAATCGTGAGTTCCGCGAGTATGTCGTCAACTACACCAATGCCGCGACTTTGTTGCGCGACGACTTTCGCGATACCGAAGATTTGGATGGATTTTTCTCGGGATGGGATGCGGAAAAGAAAAAGTACGATCCCAGAGTCCTGGTTATATCGAGGGGTGAGCAAAAAAGATCAGGGGAGCGGTGAAGTAGCGGGTCACTCTTCTGCCAGTGGTGGACACGGTAAAGACCGTGGTGGAGAAGCCCAAGAGCCCGATGATCTGCAAAGAGATTGGACCTTGCAGGACCCTCGCTGCGTGTTTCAGGTACTCAAGCGACATTTTTCCCGCTACACACCAGAGATGGTGGAGCAACAGTGCGGAGTGGCGAAGGAACTATTCCTGAAAGTAGCGGACACATTCACTGCCGCGTCCGGAACGGATAAGACTGGTGCAATCTGTTACGCAGTAGGCTGGACACAGCATTCCAAAGGAGTGCAGATCATCCGCTCAGCTGCGATCCTGCAATTGTTACTGGGAAACATTGGCAGGCCGGGCGGAGGAATCATGGCTCTGCGTGGTCACGCTTCGATCCAGGGCTCGACTGATATTCCGACTTTGTATGACATCCTTCCCGGATATCTCCCCATGCCAATGTATGAGCAGGATGCAAACAAGCTCAAACACTATCTCAAGAAACACAAAACGAAGACTGGATTGTGGGCGGGATTTGACAAGTATTTCATCAGCCTGCTGAAGGCTTACTACGGGGAAGCGGCAACCAAAGAAAACGATTGGGGATTCGACTGGCTACCGCGCGTTACCGGCGACCACTCACACTTTGGATATTGGCTGGACATGCAGGACGGCAAGATGGAAGGGCTGTTCGTCATGGGACAGAATCCTGCGGTTGGCGCAGCGAATGCCGGCTTACAGCGCACGGCGTTGTCCAAATTAAAGTGGCTGGTAGTGCGCGATCTGGTGGAAGTCGAGACTGCATCATTTTGGCTGGACTCTCCGGAAGTGAAGAGGGGTGAACTGAAGCCGGAAAATATCGCCACCGAAGTTTTTCTCATGCCGGCAGCAGGCACTGCTGAAAAAGATGGCACGTTCACTAACACCCAACGTCTTCTGCAATACCGCAACATTGCAGTAAAACCACCGGGCGATGCCCGGAGTGAAACATGGTTTATCTATCACCTGGGTCGCCGATTGAAAGAAAAAGCACGTAACGATTCTCGTCCGCGTAATGCTGGATTAAATGCGTTGACATGGGAATATCCAACCCAAGGTGCGGAGGTCGAACCAGATGTTGAAGCAGTCCTGAAGGAAATCAACGGCTTCACCGTAGCTGACCGCAAACAGATCAAGGGTATTCCCGATATTAAGAATGACGGTTCCACTGCATGCGGCGCATGGATTTATTCCGGAGTTTTTCCTGAAGAGGGCCGTAACCGCGCCAATGAGCGTCATTCATCGGACTACCTCGGACATGGTTGGGGCTTCGCATGGCCGAATGACTGCCGCATCATCTATAACCGTGCATCGGCGCGTCCCGATGGCAAGCCGTGGAGCGAGCGCAAGAAACTTGTTTGGTGGGACGAAGAAAAAAAACAATGGGGCGGATTGGATATTCCCGACTATCAGAAAGACCTATCGCCTAATATGCCTGAAAATTTATCGGGAGGAAAAGGGATTGAGGCACTGGGCGGAGCGCGTCCGTTTACTCTGCATCCTGATGGAGTAGGTTGGCTCTATGTTGCCAGCGGATTAAAAGATGGGCCGCTGCCTGCTCACTACGAGTCATTGGAGTCTTTGTTCCCCAATGCCCTTTATGACCAAAATATAAATCCGGCAGCCGACAAGAAGCAGAGGCCTGACAATACATACGCCAATTCTCCCGGCGACCCCCGTTTCCCTTACATATTGACGACATACCGTTTGACCGAACACCATACCGCAGGCGGGATGACGCGCACTCTTTCGCACTTGGCGGAACTTCAGCCAGAGTTATTTACTGAAGTGTCTCCTGAGTTAGCGGATGAAGTTGGTCTGGAGCACGGCAACTGGGCGACAATTTCTACCCCCCGCGCCGAAATCAAGGCGCGCGTGTTGGTCACACGGCGAATGCATCCTTTGTGGATCAACGGAGAGCGCATCCATCAGGTGGGACTCCCGTATCATTGGGGATACAAAGGAACAGTGACCGGCGACGTAGTCAACGATTTGCTGGCCATCAATGAAGAGCCAAATGTAAGAATTATGGAGACGAAGGCCTTGATTTGCGATATCCAGCCGGGACACCGGGCTGACGCAACGCCTTCCGACATGAAATTGAAAGCAACATCTTGAGCCTCAAACACTACTAACATACGCAAGCTGACGGAAGATCGCATGCCAACCACAGCTTTTCTTACCGACTCTACTTTGTGTATAGGCTGCAAGGCCTGTGAGGTCGCGTGTAAGGAATGGAATGGAGTTGGCGAAGATGGATTGAACTGGACGGGAAATTCCTACGACAACACTGGGGCCGTCGGCCATTCCACCTGGCGGCATGTGAAATTCGTGGAGAGTTCGCCTGAGCCTGGATTCGGTGGCAATGCGCCCGAGCTTAATTCCTGGAGTTTCTCCTCGGATGTTTGCAAGCATTGCGAAAACGCGGGGTGTCTCGAGGCCTGTCCTACCGGTTCGATCGTGCGCACGGAATTTGGCGGCGTCTTTGTTCAGCCGGATATTTGCAACGGCTGCGGGTTCTGTGTGGTTTCCTGCCCCTTCGGCGTAGTCGCCCGCAATGAAGAAGATGGTCGCGCTTTTAAATGTACCTTTTGCTACGACCGGCAGAAGTCAGGATTAGTGCCCGCGTGTGCGAAGGCGTGCCCAACAGAATCCATAAAATTTGGAGAGATCGAACATCTGCGCGCCGAAGCGAAAAGTAGAATGGAAGAACTTCATGCCCGCGGAATGCGGGACGCCGCGTTTTACGATGCCTCACATACCAGCGTAGAAGGGACGCACGCCATGTTCATTGTGCGCGGCGATCCCAGGACGTACAACCTGCCACCGAATCCTGAAGTGCCTACCATTTATTTGAAAAAGGCATGGAAGTCATCGGCGCTGGCTGCGGCTTTCCTGTTGGGCGGAACGATTCTTGCGTTTCTTGTGAACAATAAGGAGGACAAATGAAAGGTGATTCTTTGTCTCCTATCAGACCAGACAGCAGGGAACAGCGGTTGGGAGAAATTCGGCGCGAAGCCGAAAGCCTAGGAACTGTTAAAAGCCGGGGAATTCGCCCCGCTGGCGCTCCTTTCCCCATGGCGTCACCAGACACCGGATATTACGGCATCCCACTGCTGAAAGAGCCGTCGTGGACCTGGGAAATTCCGCTGTACTTTTTTGTGGGCGGAGCGTCGGGCGCTGCTGCTGTAATCGGTTCGATCGCCGACTATACGGGCGCGGACCGTGAATTGGTAAAGCATGCGCGCTGGATCGCCGCGGCAGGTTCTGTAATCTCTCCTGCATTGTTGATCTCTGACCTTGGACGGCCTGAGCGCTTTCTCAACATGTTGCGTGTTTTCAAACCGCAGAGCGCGATGTCTATGGGAGTTTGGACGCTGGTTGGATTTTCGGGAGGCGCTGCTGCCAGCGCATTTGCGGAGTTTTTAGGACGGCGCTATGGACCGTCGCTTCCCCTCAAAGTAATTAGAAATGCGGGCAATGCGGCATCTCTGGCTTTTGGACTGCCATTTTCCAATTACACCGGAGTGCTCATCGGAGCTACAGCCATTCCGGTGTGGAACCGTAATGCTGAGAGCTTGCCCAAGCATTTTGGCGCTTCCGGACTGAACGCGGCAGTCGGGCTTCTGGAACTTGCAGGGCATGAAAGAAACCGCGCATTGCAGATGCTGGGACTAGGCGCTGCTATTTTCGAATGTTGGGAAGGATGGAATATTGAGAATCAACCTGATGAGGTTTCGGCTCCTCTGCGGAACGGGCCGAGCGGATGGGCCACTCGGGCCGGCGGCGTGTTGTCCGGTCCTGTGCCTCTTGCCTTGCGCGCGCTGAGTATTTTCTCCAATAAGCCTCGCGCTCGACAGCTACGCCGATGGGCTGCCGCTTCTGCGATTGGCGGTTCGCTACTAACCCGAATTGCCTGGATTTATGCCGGCCATGTGTCAGCTCGCAACTGGCGTCAGCCGCTGGAAATTGCTGAACGTCCAACATTCCCCCCACTAGAACGATAGAATCCCGATTCTTAATAATTGAAAAACGTTTTTCCAGTCGACAGTGGTGAATAGATGCTTCTATTTTTTTAAGCCGCCTTAACTTTTCAGGTAATTCGACTAGACTTTGGCCGGAGAATACGTTTACTCTTGGGCGCGTCAAAAACCATAAAGGACCAGGAGAATACTCACATGTTTTCCCGTCATAGAAGAAATTTTTTGCGTCAGTCGGCTACCACTGGAATGGCATGGGGAGTGAGTTCTTTATTTGGCGGGTTATCCTCTGCACAGAACTCGGCAGCCGGCGCCAGTCAAGTCGCGAGCATTTACGTGGATTCCCGGCGTTCAATCGCACCTCTCGACCGCAACTTGTTCGGTTCGTTTCTCGAGCATTTGGGCCGCGCGATTTATGAGGGTATTTACGATCCGGGATCAAAGCTGTCCGATGCTAATGGCTTTCGTACCGATGTGATGGATGAGATCCGCAAGATGAATGTCCCCATCATTCGCTATCCCGGTGGAAATTTTGTCTCCAGCTACAACTGGCTGGATGGTGTTGGCCCCAAGGATAAGCGTCCGCGGGTACTCGATAAAGCTTGGAATGCGACCAATACCAATCAGGTCGGGACCAACGAATTTATGGCTTGGTGCAAGGCAGTTGGCACATTGCCACTCATGGGATTGAATTTCGGCACTGGGTCTGCAGAAGATGCGGCCAATTTGGTTGAGTATTGCAATATCGAGAAGGGAACGAAGTGGAGCGACCTGCGGCGCAGTCACGGCGTTGCCGAACCCTACAAAATTAAAAACTGGTGCCTGGGAAATGAGATGGATGGCCCCTGGCAGGTCGGGCACATGACCGCTGCTGAATATGGTTTGAAAGCGCAGGATGCCGCCCGGCAAATGCACTACATTGATCCGTCGTTGAGACTGATCGCTTGCGGATCAAGCGGGCCGGCAATGCCTACATATCTGGAATGGGACCGTGAAGTCCTGGAAAATTGCTACGAATATGTGGATGCTCTCTCTCTGCATCGTTATATCGGAAATACCAAGGTAGAAACCGGCGAGGACAGTTCTAAATATCTGGCCATGAACCTCAGTATGGAAAAACAGATAATGGAGACACTCGCGGTTTGTGATCTGGTACAAGGCCATCAACGGTCTTCTAAACAGTTGTGGCTTTCGTTCGATGAGTGGAATGTCTGGTATCGCGCGCGCAGTGGCGATGCGTTGCGAGGCCATGGCGAGGAAGCTCCCCACCTGCTCGAGGAACCTTACAACCTGGAAGACGGGCTGCTTGTCGGTGGGTTTCTCAATACACTCATGCGTCACGCGGACCGGATCAAGATTGCCTGCCTGGCACAGCTGGTCAATGTGATTGCGCCAATCATGACAAATTCCACCAGCATGTTCCGGCACTCGATCTACTACCCGTATTTATGGGCGTTGCAGTATGCGCGTGGCTCTGTGCTGAATGTTCTGGTTGAAGCCCCCACCTATGAAGTAAATGGAATGGGGCAAGTTTCATACATTGACGCGGTTGCGACTACAGAGAACGGGAAAGTTGCAGTTTTTGTCCTCAATCGTGATTTATCCAAGTCGCACACGGTCGAAATCAATTGGCAGGACCGGGCCCCAGGCAAGGTTTTGGCCGCCAATATTTTGACTGGCAATGACCTAAAAGCTGTCAACAGTTTTGAGTCGCCAAATAAAGTCGCGCCTCAGGCTTTCGATAAGCCTGCGACCAGCGGAGGTAAAACAAAGTTTGAGGCGCCACCACGTTCGTACACTGTGATTCAATGGTCCGCTTAAGCGCGCTATGCTAAATGTTTCCTGATGGGATTGCGGGACCCTGTGCCTGGCACGAGATGGGTAGATTCTCGCAGTACGAGATGTGTAGTTAGAACGTATTCCGTTCCGGTGGTCGTGGGTGTATCGCGCTTGATTTCCGCCAAGAGGGCATTGAAGGCCAGGCGTGCGAGTTCGGACTGGGACATTTGTACGGTTGTAAGCGCAGGCAGTACAAACTGGGCCAGGCGAATGTCGTCGAATCCTATTACCGACAAATCACGGGGGATGACGAGGCCTTCCTCGTAGCTTTTGCGCATGACTCCGAGCGCCGTCATGTCGTTTGAGCACAATATTGCTGTCGGACTGACAGGCCCCGCCAACAACTGCGCACAGGCTGAGATACCACCTTCAATGGTGTGATTCCCCTCAACAATCAAACCAACTTTCGCTTCAAGCCCGATCTCTTCCATGGAACGAATAAAAGCCTGCTTGCGTGCTTCGGCCGATTTCAAGCGGCTGGGGCCGGCGATGAAGGCAATATTGCGATGGCGGAGGGCCGCGAGGTGTTGCACAGCTTGACGGATTCCATGTTGGTAATCAATGCGGATGTTGCTTATCAGTGAACGCGAAAGAGGTACATCGACAAAAACCAAAGGTACCTTCCGCAGTTTCAAATCTTCCAGCAACACTTCTTCCATACCGAAGGTTACGATGGCAACACCTTCCACCCGCCGTTCGATCATGCGCCTCACCGCAGTTTCCATGCGCTTTGGGTCGTTGCCGGTCGAGGTGAGAAGAATCTCGAAGTCATGCTCAACCGCGATTCTTTCGAATACCTGCACAATTTCCGGGAAAAAGGGGTTCGTAATTTCCGAAATAATCAGCCCGAGTATGCGGCTGCGTCCCGAGACCAGGGCCCGAGCCTGGGTGTTGGGATAATAACCAAGCTCCTCAATGACGTTCCAGACCCGTTTCGCCAGTTGCGGGTTCACCGTGGGAACACGATTGATGGCGCGTGAAACTGTCGCCGTCGAAACCCGCGCTCGTTTTGCAATTTCTCGAATATCCATGATGCTCGCTTAATCCGTGGAATTGTTGGCGCGATTCTAGCACAGCAAAATGTTTGCTCCGCCTCGCTGCTCGTTGCTGCGCCAGCATCACAGCGCATTGGTACAATCAATTTCGTTTGACATGGATAGGAACGCACAGATAGGGTATTAGGCTCAAGTAAACGATTACTTCACGGACGGGTCTACCCGCCACAATTTCATTTTCACAGGTCGCCAATATGTTGAGGGATTTTAGTTCTAAGGTTTGATCTGTTTTGTCGATGTCAGATCAATCTTGTAGAAGCGAAAACTACCGTTACCAGTCAACCATTCGGCAAGCTGTGAAAATGAAATTGTGGCGGGTAGACCCGTAGTAAATAAAGTAATCGTTTACTTGAGCCTAATACCCTATCTGTGCGTTCCTATCCATGTCGAACGAAATTGATTGTACCAATGCGCTGTAGTGCTGGCGCAGCAACGAGCAGCGAGGCGGAGCAAACATTTTGCTGTGTTAAAATACGCACAAACATTACACGGATTAACAAGCATCATGGACATTCGAGAGATCGCTAAAAGAGCACGGGTATCCACCGCCACCGTTCGCGTGCCATTAACCGCGTGCCGACGGTTAATCCTCAATTGGCGAAGCGAGTTTGGAGTGTGATTGAGGAACTGGGCTACTATCCGAATACCCAGGCACGCGCTTTGGTTTCCGGACGCAGCCGCATCCTCGGGACTGATCATTTCTGAAATCACCAATCCCTTTTTTCCTGAGATCGTGCAAGTCTTCGAACGGATCGCGGTTGAGCATGACTTCGAAATTTTGCTCACCTCCACCGGAAACGATCCCAAACGCATGGAAAGCGCCGTCAGGCGCATGATCGAACGCCGTGTTGAAGGCGTTGCTATTGTGACGTTCGGCATGGAAGAAGTGCTGCTGGAGGATTTGAAACTGCGCAAAGTCCCATTGGTTTTTGTTGATGTAGGGCCTTCACGTTCTTTGGTCAGCAATATCCGTATCGACTATCAACACGGAATCCGCCAGGCAGTGCAGCATCTGGCCGCTCTTCGCCACCGGCATATTGCTTTCATTGCCGGGCCCGCACGCTTGAAATCCGCCGAGGCGCGGAAGCAGGCGTTTATGCGTTCCATGGAAGAGATCGGATTGGAGGCAAAACCCGGTCTGATTGTGGAAGGAGACCATACGATCGAAGGCGGGATTTCCGCATGTGCGCAACTGCTGGCGCGGCCCGATCACTCCGACGGCGATACTGTGCTCAAACGATATGACTGCGCTGGGAGTGATGCGCAAAAGTTATGAAGAAGGGCTGCGTCATTCCCAAAGATTTATCGGTCATCGGATTCGACGATATTCGTCTGGCACAGTTTGTTTTGCCGGCGCTGACGACAGTACAAATGTCCCAGTCCGAACTGGCGCGTTTGGCATTCAACGCGTTGTTGGCGGAAATCAAGCGGGACACACCAGCAACCACTGGAACAGAATATGTGTTGACCACTCACCTGGTATTGCGAGAATCAACCCATCTCGTGCCAGGCACAGGGTCCCGCAATCCCATCAGGAAACATTTAGCATAGCGCGCTTAAGCGGACCATTGAATCACAGTGTACGAACGTGGTGGCGCCTCAAAACTTTGTTTTACCTCCGCTGGTCGCAGGCTTATCGAAAGCCTGAGGCGCGACTTTATTTGGCGACTCAAAACTGTTGACAGCTTTTAGGTCATTGCCAGTCAAAACTCGGCGGTCAAAGCCTGCCTGACGTAAAAAAGGGGCAATTGAGTTTCGACCGTGTGCGACTTGCGAGAAATCACGATTGAGGACAAAAACTGCAACTTTCCCGTTCTCTGTAGTCGCAACCGCGTCAATGTATGAAACTTGCCCCGTCCATTTACTTCATAGGTGGGGGCTTGCGACCAAACATAAGCACGAGCCACGCGCATACTGCAACGCCCATAAATACGGGTAGTAAATCGAGTGCCGGAACATGCTGGTGGAATTTGTCATGATTGGCGCGATCCAGCTGTGCCAGGCAGGCAATCTTGATGGTCCGCGTGACGCAGATGAGTGTATTGAGAAACCCACCGACAAGCAGCCCGTCTTCCAGGTTGTAAGGTTCCTCGAGCAGGTGGGGAGCTTCCTCGCCATGGCCTCGCAACGCATCGCCACTCGGCGCGCGATACGAGACATTCCACTCATCGAACGAAAGCCACAACGTTTAAAGACCGTTGATGGCCTTGTACCAGATCACAAACCGCGAGTGTCTCCATTATCTGTTTTTCCATACTGAGGTTCATGGCCGGTCCGCGTGACGCATGAGTGTGTTGAGAAACCCACCGACAAGCAGTCCGTCTTCCAGGTTGTAAGGTTCCTCGAGCAGGTGGGGTGCTTCCTCGCCATGGCCTCGCAATGTGTCGCCACTGCGCGCGCGATACCAGACGTTCCATTCATCGAACGAAAGCCATAACTGTTTAGAAGACCGTTGATGGCCTTGTACCAGA
>CAWBXL010000249.1:0-36260 GCA_963792305.1 uncultured Acidobacteriaceae bacterium
GTAAGTCCTCATGGAGTTCATGTCGCAACGGTAGAAACTGACGGCAGCCGTACTGTGGTGTATTACGACGGAGTTGAAGGACCGAAATTCGACGAGATCATCCCACAAAGTGGAAATGGCTATGTGGCGTTCAGCCCTGATGGCAAGCGTTACGCTTACTGTGCACGCGCAGGGAATCAGTACGTTGTGATGGTCGATGGCAAAGAGCTCGCCCGCAGTTCAGAATCGCGAAATGGAAGTTTCAGCACAGACAGTTGCCAGCTTGGCTTCACTTCCAATAACAAGCATGTCTACTACTCAAGCATGGCGAGTACGAACGATCCGAGTTCGGTTATTTACAGACGCTTCGTATTTGATGGAAAGCCGGAAATTCCTAACACCACGGAGTGGCACTCAGCCGTATTCAGCCCGGACGGCGATCACTATGCCTATGTCTGGAATGACCCCAGAAAGCAAAAGCCGTGGATGCTGATCGTTGACGGCAAGCCTGCTGCCTATCAGGGTGGCGATCCGGTGTGGACCAACGACAGCAAACATCTGTACACGCAAAGAAAGGCGGCTGCCAACAATGCGACCGAGTTGCTGTTCGACGGCAAACCACTGTCGCGCGCATTCGGTTATAAGGTTTACATTCCGCCGGTTGGTGACATGGTGGTTGTCGCAGTTACCGGAGGAACCAACTTTAGTCCCGTGTCATTCCTGGTAATTAACGGGAAGAAAGTACCGGGAAGCGACACCGTAGAGCGCGGCTCTATTGACGATGTCGTGTTCAGTCCAGATGGCAAACACTATGCCGCAATTTGCGGAGATATAAACAGCCATAAATATGTGATCCTCGACGGCAAGCGGCAGCAAGAGTACAACTCGGTTGACAAGCTGGCGTTTACTCCAGATTCGTCGACCATTGTTTATTCAACCTATGTAAACGGCAAAAATTTCATTGTTATTGGCGACAAGGAATTTGGGGGTCCGGTGGGAACGGTGCAACAGCCAACCCTTGCTCCGGTTGGAAATCGTGTTGCCGGCTCGATCATGGTCAATGGACGGCCAAGCCTCCTCATCGATCAGAAATTAGTCGCTGAAGATACCCGCGGCATTAGCGACATAGCTTTCAGCCCCGATGGCGCCCACTATGCATATCTCGCCTACGACTCGGGAACGGACGTGCATCTGGTGCTCGATGGGGCGCATCAAGCTCCATCACTAAGTAACGAGCGCATCGATCCGTTACGGGTTGCGGCATTGAAGTATGTCTTCAGCCCTGACAGCAAGCATGTGGCCCACTTCGCAATCTCGCCCGGCGGAATGGCCCATGGAGTCTTCGTAGACGGAAAATTCATTCCAACATCCGCGGACGGCACGAATACGTTTTTACTGTTCTCACCTGACAGCAAACACATCTTCTGGCTTCATCAGTATGGCGATCTGCCTATACGGGTATTCATTGACGGAAAACCACTACTGGACTTCTATTCTCCCGGTGCGGTGCTGGGGACTGTGGCGAGTTGGTGGGATTTCGGCGCGGATGGCACTGTGTCGTTACTCGCGCAAGATGATAATTCGCTGAAGCGGATCACGATCACGCTCTCGGATAGCACTAATGTTGCAACTCTCGGCGGCGGAACCATGTCTGCCGCAAATCACTAAGGGAATGAAAACTCATAACAGAGCTCGATTAGTACTCGTGGGCGTGACAGTCGTCACGACTTTGCTAAGTATCCGGGCCGTAGCTCAATCCGGCCCTGACTTTCAACTCCACTACAAGGAGTACTACCAATGCGGTGGAGAAAGAATTCAGGTTGACCACTGCCGGCACGATGACGACGGACCCAACTTCCCGCCTACGCCTCCCGAGAAGGACTATTGTCAGGTTTATTATCCCGACCGCCCGAAGAGTGGCGGGTTTATTGTCCAAAAAGTCGAACTGCGTAGCGACATAGTAAAAAAGCTGCAAACCTGCGGAACACAGAACAACCTGCAGGCGCAGCATGCAGAGCCAAGTGCCGCACCAAAAACAACCACCCCACCGCAGCCATCCACGAATGCAAGCACACAACGGGCAGAAGAAGCTTTGCCGTTGAACTCTCCCTCCCACTGCAACAACGGTATGACGCTGACCGTCACTGCTTGCGCACGTCAACTTGATAAAGAATACTGCGAGGTCAAAGTCGAGCAGAATGGGAAGCTCGCTTATAAGGCGGTAAATCTTCGCGAACGGGTGGTGGCAGCTGTTAAGTCATGTGTGACACAGGCCGCCAATTCATCGGCGGGGAAAACAGCAGCGAAATCGCCAGCAACTATTGCGAATGGCAAGTCATTCAATCCTGCTTATCTCAACGAAATGCCTTCAGTGGATCGGGTCAAGGAAGCAATGACGGCCAACGATGCACACGAGACTGCGGTTCGTCAGATATGGGCATTTTATGAGTTGACAGAAATTATTAAAGAACTGGCGGGACCGCGGGAGTTTAAAGGTCTTCTGCCGGATGAGCAGAGGGTCCTCGGCGAATATCAAAAAGCTCAATACTATGTTGGTCAGGCTGCCGACAAAACCTTCCCAAACAACAAACCCTCTGAAGACTTGAGTTATCACTTCAGCCGCTTTGACCCGAAATTTGGGTTCCAGGGAATCGACATTTGGCAATTCTTCTCCGAGCAGACGCAGTCACAGTATGCGCAACTCGTCGGGGCTGATAACGCACACTATGCGGCGAAACGCGCAGAAGAAAAACGCATTGCGACGGAAGCGTTGCAGACTAATTCGCAGAGCTCAGGCGGAGGATCACCCTTTGTAAGAAACGACCCCGGCACTCTGGCTGCACGGCGTTGTGTGGAACTGGGCGGCAGCGCACTCGAGTGCATCGGCAAAGGCTTTTGGACTGGATTGGGTGATATGGCTGGCATTGACCAAGCAGAGATGCACGGACCAGAAAAATCGGGCGTGTACATGAATGGTGTTTATACGAGCGGTTCAGCGCCGAGTCTTAGCTTTGGGACGGACAAAGTCACAATCACCAGCTGCGGGAAACTTGTGCCGGACACTCTTGCCTACACCATCACGAAAAAACCAAATCAACTTTTGATCAATGTGAATAGCCAACCCAGCTCGTTTGCTCTCTCTATGGGAAATGATGGCAGGTTGTCCGGGCCTGGGCCTATTGACGTGAGTGGGCAAATCATCGATCACTATGACCGGGTATGGATGCAGAGATACCATAACGGCGTTATTGTGCCGGGAGATGGATATTGGGATAGTCGTCCTGTCTACGCGCCCAAGACCGAACGTTGCACCATCGGAGCGTACTCTGCTGCGCCACCACCGCCGCCCGATAAGGATCCACTTACCAGCGGTCTTACAGCTGCGATGAGCAGCATGATGCCGCAAGGGCCCACTGGATTGCGGATGGCAGGCCACTACGCGGGCCAGGGCGGACTTGTCCTCGAGTTCGCTCCCGATGCAGTCACCCTTGATTGCGGGGCGGCACATGTTAAAGACGCCTACGTTGTAGAGAACGGGTCGAACCAGATTCAGATTACCGTGAAGAATGGCGCTTCTCCCGTCACCATGGCGCTTCAGCCAAACGGGACACTTGCGGGTTCCGGGAACATTGACGTGGCTGGACGTGTGGTGACAGGCGCTACTGACAATGCAGTCGTTTTTGCTCAACGCAATGCACGCTGTGGCGTGGGAACGCTGGCGGCCAAGTAAAGGCACTGCGTCGGGAGAGTAGCTCTCGTATGCAAAAAGCAAAGGGATGGCTTGCGCCGTCCCTTATTTTTCTCGGGTAAAACTTAGAGCTCATAACGCTTTCCACGTGGACGGAGTCTCCGTTCACGTGGCCGGGCGGGCCACATCCGCCGGATCAAGAAGTGAAGTCAATCCCATGGGGTGCCCCGTATCTCGTAGTTTTCGAGATGCGGGGACCAGCCACGTCACCGCTTCTTCCGCCGGTCAGGGAAGGGTTTGTTCTTCGAGCGGGGTCCCATGTTTGCCAACCCCGGGCAAACATGGGCCACCCCAAAAATTGAAAAGTGAGACTTCCTTTTGAGAGGTACACTTCCATCGCGAGAAGTGGGGCACCCGGCATAAGGTAATCACTATGAATAGAACAACCCGCTTCATTTTTTTTCTGTTATTTGCGTCGGGCATTCTAAGGTCAGAAACCAAAGCGAACTCCATTGTGGCGACTGGAACTTTCCCGTCTCCTACGGGTCGCTGCTCGGTGACGGTATCCGTTAGTGCCATGGGAGGATTTAAAGTTCTTGAATTATCTCTGGCTTCTAATGTCGAGGATGTTACAGGTCTATATTGGATTTCGGCATCGGAGCTGGCGTATTCTGTAAGCCCTGTGTATGGACGACCTGGGATATATATTTACGATTGTCAGCACAAACAGAGCCATCGGATAGTCCGTCCGAAACATATTGATGCTCAATATCCTCGAGGCGCAGACTATTTTGAGCTCAGCAATAGCAAGAATGGCGTCATTTACTACTTCTACGCGCCTAATGTCGATGATGTAGACTTTGCTAACTTTCGTTCCGAGCAGTTTTTGTACAGAGTTAACCAAGATGGCTCACGCAGACAGCGAGTAGCATCTGGGAAATAGAGTACAGACAGGGAATTTCGGGACGGAATTCGAGGACAGACGGATGTAGGGGGCTGGCTGTGATAGGCGCTACTGACAATGCAGTTGTTTTTGCTCAACGCAATGCACGCTGTGGAGTAGGAACGCTGGCAGCCGAGTGAGGAGAGTAGCTCGCGAATGGCGGGTGGCCCACACCTGTTTTGAGCCAAAACAAAAAATGTAAATTCCTTGGGGTGCCCCGTATCTCGCGGTTTTCGAGATGCGGGGCCCGACCAGGAAAGTTTCGGCTGAAAGCAAGGAAAGATTTGATCCTTCGAGCGAGGCCCCACCTTGTATCTTCCCACTCCAGACGTGACTAGTATGAAGTCGGCGGGTGGCCCGCATCCGCCGCATCAAGAAATGAAGTCAATTCCTTGGGGTGCCCCTATCTCGTGGTTTTCGAGATGCGGGGCCCAGCCACGTCACCGCTTCTTCCGCCGGTCAGGGAAGGTTTGTTCTTCGAGCGGGGTCCCACGTTTCCCGACCCCGGGCAAACATGGGCCACCCCAAAAATTGAAAGTGAGACTTCCTTCTGAGAGGTACACTTCCATCGCGAGAAGTGGGGCACCCGGCCAATACTATCGTCCAATTGTTTCGACTCCACACTTCTGCTGTAATTACTTCATCGCAGCCGATTGAATCGGATATCCACAACGAAAACTTTCAGAAAGATCTTTTGCGAGACTTGGGATTGGGATGGCACTTGACGGGATCTCTCACGTATAGAGACCAGGCAAACGTCTGTGGCGAATGAAAAGTCTGAAGTGGTTGCTGACTCCTGGGTCTCGCAAAAGAGGCGAGACCCAGGGCACCCGGCAAGACTCAATGTATCCAATTGGAGATGAATAAAATGTCTAAAGAAATCCAAAACGATCGCCGACGTTTCATGCGTAACTCCGCCATGACCATCGCCGCGGCCCAGTTCGCCATGGTCGGTTCCGCGGTTGCACAGTCCGTCAACACAACAAATGTGCCCCCGATTAAGCCCGGCACGAACACATCCTTCGCTCCACTGAAGCAGATTGATGCCGGCCTTCTCAATGTGGGTTATGCGGAGGCTGGCCCTGCCAATGGTCCTGCTGTCATTCTTATCCACGGCTGGCCTTACGACATTTATAGCTTCGTAGACGTCGCTCCTTTGTTGGCTGCTGCGGGTTACCGGGTAATCGTTCCCTATCTGCGCGGCCACGGCACGACGCGCTTTCTTTCAGACGATACGTTCCGGAACGGCCAGCAAGCAGCGGTCGCCGTCGACTTCATCGCCTTGATGGATGCGCTCAAGATCAAGCAGGCCATCCAGGCCGGTTTTGATTGGGGAGCGAGAACGGCCTGCATCATGGCGGCGCTCTGGCCCGAACGCTGCAAGGCCCTGGTTTCTGTGAGTGGTTATGCGGTGCCGAACCAAGCGGCCAACAAGGCACCGTTGCCTCCAAAGGCTGAGCTCCAATGGTGGTACCAGTATTATTTCGCAACCGAACGCGGCCGGCTCGGCTATGACAAATACCGGCACGACTTTGCCAAGCTCATTTGGCAGATCGCTTCTCCTAAGTGGAATTTCGATGACGCCACCTTCGATCGCAGTGCGGCGGCTTTCGACAATCCCGATCATGTCAGCATCGTGATCCACAATTATCGTTGGCGCCTCTCACTGGCCGACGGCGAGCGGAAATATGACGAACTGGAAAAAAAGATTGCGGAACTTCCGGTCATCAACGTGCCGACGATCACCCTTGAAGGCGATGCCAACGGTGCTCCGCATTTTCCGGATGACACACCCTACCGCAAAAAGTTTTCGGGGAAATATGCATACCGGGTTATCCAGGGCGGCATCGGTCACAATCTGCCGCAAGAAGCTCCCGATGCCTTTGCTAAGGCCGTGATTGATGTCGACCATTTTTGAAAATACGGAGACATCCATGATAAGTAAAAGTCAAGAGGAGACGGAGGTCTGCTGACGCTTGGAAGAGCGAGGTCTCAAAGCGGGTATAGGGCGGATAAGTTGGAGAACGGCGTGCGATCCTGCTTAGCGGCCAAAGCAGTAGCTTGCCAGACGCTCTCGAATGCAAAAAGCAAAGGGACGGCTTGCGCCGTCCCTTATTTTGTCTCGGGTAAAGATTAGAGCATCTTAACGCTTTCCACGTGGACGGAGTCTCCATTCACATGGCCGGTCACTGCTACGTGATGTCCCTCGTGTCCCTTCAGTGCGTCGGGGTTTTCCACGGTCAGGACTTTCTTGTCGCTGTCAGTCACAACCACCAGTTTCGCGCCCTTTTCCAGGCATTTTTTGGTGCAGGCTGCGTGTTCCGCGCTCGCGCCTTTTACGCCGCATCCGGAATCGCTGACATAGCCATTTACCGTCGACTCTTTTGCCATGTCATCGGCAACAGCTGACGCTACGAAGAACAATGTGCACATGATGGTACAAACTGCGAGTACTTTCTTCATGATTTAAGTCTCCTCTAAGTCTTCCTGCGGCTGCAGCCGCGTTGTTGTGATCACCGTGACTACCCGAGCGCCACCGCTGACACGCCTGGGAGTAATCATTACTACTTAATAGAGTGGCAGCCCGGTCACAGGTTACATACAATTTCCTAAACCGGGGATTTGGGGAAATATACCACACCACCCACTCTATTTACGTGCGGAATTGGTATTTGGATTTTGCTGTGGAGGCGGGGCCGGAGCAACAAAGATGATCTCTCCCGGTTTGGCATAGTGGAGCTGCTCGCGCGCTTCCTTTTCGATGGTCTTGGGATCTTCTTTCAGCGCTTTTACTTCATCCGCTGCCAAATCGTTTTCCTTCTGAAGATTCTCCACTTCTTTCTGTAGTACCTGGTACTCAGTCTTCTTCAGGCGATAGACAACCATGCCGTTCGCGCCAAACATAACATGCAGAAAAAGCCAGACAGTCAGGGCAAAAACTCCAGCTGTAGCGATGCGACGCCGCGCCATGTGCAGTCTGCCGGCAACGGGGCGCACGCGGTCGGCCATGCGTTCGGCGAAAGCTTCGGCCTGCGGGGCATGCTCCGCCAGGACGCGCAATCCCTTTTCGGGATTGGCTAGCTCGGAGATCTTATTCGGCTTTATTCGAAAATCCATTGCTTGGCAGCGGAGCTTAATTTTTCTAAATCACCAGGGCTACTTGCCTCAGAGTACGCCCGCACTACAGGCTCGGTCCCTGACAGGCGATAGCAAACCCATGAGCCGTCTGCGAACACCAGCTTGAGTCCGTCGGTCCGCACCACTTCACTGACCTTGCGGCCAAAAAATTCCTTGGGCTCGAGACGTAACTTCTCAGTAAACTTTGCTTTGACTTCTTCGGTCAAGCGGAAGTTGTCCCGCTGGGGATAGAAGGAACCAACTTTGACAAATAATTCTTTTAATTGCTGTCCAAGTGATTTGCCGCGGCGCGCTACAGCTTCGCAGCAGAGAAGTCCGGCGATGACCCCGTCTTTTTCTGGGACGTGATGGCGAATGGAGAGGCCGGCACTTTCTTCGCCTCCGATGACGATTTTGTCTTGTTTGATCAGCTCGCCGATGTATTTGAAGCCAACTGGAGTTTCGTGAAGCTCGATTTTGTGGTGCTTAGCCAAGGCGTTGACCAGGTTAGTCGTGGCTACCGACTTCCCTACTCCATTTTTCCAGCCACGGCTTTCAACCAGGTAATCGAACAGCAGCGCAATGATGTAGTTCGGCTGCATGAAGGTGCCGTCTTCATCCACGATGCCGAAGCGATCGGCGTCGCCATCGGTCGCAATGCCAATGTGAGCTTTTTTCTCCTTCATCTTGGTGCGGAGTTCCTCGAGAAGATGGTCATCGGGTTCGGGGGCGTGGCCTCCAAAGAGAACGTCGCGGATGTCGTGCACGGTGAAAGTATCTATGCCATTGTCGCGGAGGAGCACGTCAGAATAGCCGCGGGCGGCTCCCCAAAAGGGATCGAAGCCAATGCGCAGACCAGCCTTTTTGATGGCGGGAAAATCTACGATTTCTTTCAGGCGGGCGAGATACATGGCCCGTGGTTCTAATGGCTGCACAGCTGGGGGAGTTTTTTGTGTGTTTACCGATTTGCCGGTGTCGTAGGCTTCGATTTCCGCTTCGATTCGTTTTGTCGCTTCAGGCAGCGCAGGCGCCCCATCCGGGGTAGAAAATTTTATTCCGTTGTACTCCGGCGGATTGTGCGAGGCGGTGAAGTTGATGGCGCCGTCGGCTTTTTCTTTTATTACGGCGTAAGAAATTGCCGGGGTTGGCGCGGCGTCGGCAATAACCAATGGCGTGATTCCATAAGAAGACAGAATCTCTGCTGCTATGGCGCAGAAGGTTTCGCCTAAAAATCTGGGGTCACGCCCCACGATGACGCGCGCTCCGGACGGTTTCTGTGAAACCACGTAGCGGGCAATCCCATGAATTGCCCTACGAACGTTGGCAAAGGTGAACTCTTCCGCCACGATTGCGCGCCAGCCTGAAGTGCCAAATTTGATTTGCGTTGCCATACGGTTTCCTGAGACCTTTTCTTCTAGTAAGGATTTTTCCACGGCCCGTTCCACACGCCCTCTAAGACAATTTTTGCAGGCTGGGTGCGAAGCCTAAAAGTTGCCGTCCCATTTTCTCCCGGGTTCAGTCTCGGATAAATGAGTCTCACTTTGTCTCCAACCCTTTGTCCGGATTCATCGAGTTCGGTAAAGAACACTTCGCTGGGTAACGGGGAAACTGCCTTGTAATGGATACGGCAGGTCATACCTGAGATGTATTGGCATTTGGTAATGGTGAAAATTCTGGCTAATTTGCCGGTGAGTTCAATCTTCGGGGTGATAAAACCTCCTTGTTGTTCTTCCGGCTTGTTCGCGCTTTGCTGGCACCATCCGGTTAGAGCAGTGGATAATGAAAAGACTGTAACTAGCAAAACACGAATTATGTAATTCACCTGGGACATTACGTTTGTAGCGATTCTATATGACCGATAAAATTCTTGTGCTCAGTACCGCCGGGACGGAAGCAGAAGCCGGCACCATTGCTCGCAGCCTGATTGAACGGAGGTTGGCAGCCTGCGTAAATATTCTCCCTAAAATCAAGTCGGTTTATCGGTGGCAAGAGAAGATTGAAGAAAGTGAAGAATGGTTGCTTGTGATTAAGACCACCGAAAAACTATTCGCCGAAGTACAGGACACAATTAAAGAACTTCATTCGTACGAGCTACCCGAATGTATCAGCGTGAAAGTAGACGACGGAAGCGTGGACTACTTGAAATGGGTAGCGGAGTCTGTCGCGGTGCGGTCATAGCCAATCCTCTGCGATCTCTGCGTCCTCTGCGGTTTAGGCTTTGCTTTACTGGCTGGGAAAGCAAAATCTTAAACCGCAGAGGACGCAGAGAAGTCCGCAAAGATCGCAGAGAAAATCTAAATTACCGCTAAAGCCTGATCGAGGTCAGCCAGGATGTCGTCCAAATCTTCGATGCCTACCGAGATACGCACCATGCCGTCGGTGATACCGATAGCTTTTCTACCCTCTTTCCCAAGGGCGGCATGGGTCATGGTGGCGGGATGAGAGATTAGGGTTTCCACTCCACCCAGAGATTCTCCCAGCGAACACACCTGAACTTTCTTCAGCATCTTTTTGGCGTTAGCCAGCGATCCGGTTTCGAAGGTGATCATGGAGCCAAAGCCGCTCATCTGTTGGCAAGCCAGCTCGTATTGTGGGTGTTCCATCAATCCGGGGTAGAAAATTTTTTTTACTTTTTTGTGGCCAGCGAGGAAATCAGCTACGGCGCGGCCGTTGCGATCATGCTGCTCCATGCGGACGGCCAAAGTCTTGACACCGCGCAGTATCAGCCAACACTCAAAGGGAGACATGATCGCACCCGCAGCTTTTTGCAGGAAGGCCAGTTTGTCTGCGTGTTCTCGCTTCGCGCAAATGACGACCCCACCCAGACCATCGCTATGGCCATTGAGAAATTTCGTGGTGGAATGCACTGACATGTCCGCGCCCAGCGCCAGAGGTTGCTGGAAGTAGGGTGACATGAAGGTGTTGTCCACTACCAGATCCGCTTTTTTGCGCGACAGATGCGGCTGATGGCCTTGATATCACTAACCGACATCAACGGATTTGTGGGCGTTTCGATGTAGACCATGCGCGTGGTTTTCTTGATGGCGCGCTCGACGTTTGCTGGGTCGGTGGTATTGACGTACGTGAACTTCAGCCCGAAGTTAGCCAGCACTTGATTGCACAGCCGCGGTACGCCCCGTAAAGGTCGTGACCGCAGACTACGTGGTCTCCTGCCTTCAGCATGCTGAAGATGGCGTTGATTGCGGCCATGCCGCTGGCAAAAGCTTTAGCCGCTGCACCGCCTTCCAGCGCGGCCAAGTTTGTTTCCAAACGGTCGCGTGTTGGGTTGGAGACGCGGGAGTATTCGTAGCCTTTGTGCTCGCCGATCCCCTGCTGAACGTAGGTTGAGGTCGGGTAGATGGGAACCGTTACCGCGCCCGTCAAAGGATCGGGTTCTTGGCCTGAGTGGATGGTTTTTGTGGCGAAGCCGAGTTTTGGTGATTTGGGCATTTGAGTGGACTTATCTAGTTCTCGGTTCTCGGATGTTAGTCCTTAGTTATATTCCACCTTCAAAAATCTTCTTTGATAGATAGCGTTCGGAGGAATCTGGAACTACTGTTACTACCCTTTTTCCTGCACCCAATCGTTGTGCAATTTTCAATGCTGCAAACACATTGGCGCCGCTGCTTGAGCCTCCGAGCACTCCTTCGAGTGCAGCTAGTTTCTTTACCGTATCGAAAGCTTCTTCGTCATTGACCATCAGGATTTCGTCACAGACGGTCTTGTCGAAATTCTTGGGGATAAAGCTCAACCGATCCCCTCTATTTTATGTTTTCCGGGCGGTCCGCCGCCGAGAACTGAGCCCTGGGTTTCCACGGCCACCGCTAAAACCTTGGGCAGTTTCGTTTTTCAGGTAAGCGCCACCCCGGTAAAAGTTCCGGCCGTTCCCGCGCCAATCGCAACGGCGTCTACTTGCCGTCCATCTGCTGGAAAATTTCTCCGGGCTGTGGTTTGGGAGTGAAAGTCAGGATTGGCCAGGATTCTCAAACTGCTGGGCCATGAATCAGTTACATCTGGCGGTAAACTCCTGTGCCCGGCGAATGGCCCCCGCCATGCCTTCATCGTCAGGAGTGCGGGTTACTTCTGCGCCCAGGGCCCGCATGATCGTGACCTTTTCTTCCGACATTCGCTGCGGCACGAAGAATGCGACCTTGTATCCGCGGCTTACGCCAATCAGGGCCAGGCCAATTCCAGTGTTGCCAGCAGTGGCCTCAACAATCGTGCTGCCGGGCCTGAGTAAACCTTGTTCTTCCGCTTTGCGGATAATGCCGAGAGCGGCACGATCTTTAATACTGCCGCCGGGATTCAAGTATTCCAGCTTGGCAAAAACATCCGCGGAGCCGGCGGGAACGATGCGGCGAAGTTTGAGAAGAGGAGTGCCACCCACCAACTGGGTAATGTCATCCGCAACGCGGAGAGCAGGATTTGCTTTCTCTGGCACCCTTCAGACTACGGGTGATTGCAGGGGAGCGTCAATTGACTGAAGGGACGCACCCCTAACTATTGCGTGCCGTTAGCGGCACGCGACTGACCGGCGTAATAACCGCTGCGCGTGCGTGCAGTTAATTTGCTGTAGCCTTTGGCTTTCACATCAACCTGAATGGTGCGGTAGCCGCCCTGGGATTGCGGGACTGTCGGCTTGTACACGATGGAATACTGGTTGCGGATATCGCGCGCCACGCTACTGCTGATTTCATCAACCTCGTCGACAGTCTTGGGGAAGAATGCGATGCCGCCGGTGCGCTCAGTCAGAGTTTGCAAGGCACGCTTTGCGCGTTTGGGGCGATCTTCATCACCGACGATGCCGATGGCATAGATTGTGGGCCCGTTTTCTACCTGGAGGAGCTCAACCGCCTGCTCCAGGGAATTACGGCTTTCATCATCTGCTCCGTCGGTGACCACAAATAAGACTTTCTTTTGCAGCTTGGCGTTCTTGAGCTCGCTTTCCCAGGCAGCAATAATCGCGTCATAAAGAGCGGTGCCACCTTTGGTGTCGATTTTCTCCAGCGCTTCTTTCAGTTTCTTAACGTCACTGGTGAAATCCTGGTCCAGATAATAGTCATCGTTGAAGTTCACGACAAAAACTTCATCACTGGGATTGCTGGCCCGGACTAAATTCAGCGCTGCCTTACCGACTTTTTCGCGCTTATCGCGCATGGAACCGGAATTGTCGATCACGATTCCCATAGCCACCGGGATATCTTCATGGCGGAAGGACTTGATTGGCTGTACTTTGCCATTTTCAAGTACAGAAAAAGCGTCTTTGCCGAGATTGGTGACCATCTTCCGGTCTTTGTCCACGACGGTCACGTGCAGCGACACTTCATCCACCTGCTTCTTGAAAACAAAGCCACCGGTGTCGGGCGCAGATTGATCTCCCTGCGGGCTGGCTGAGTCTGTGGGTGCGCCCGAGTTTGGCGGTGCCTGAGTTGCCGGGGCTTGAGTTGCAGGAGCGGGCGCGGGCTGGGATTGAGACTGCGCTGGTTGAGTCTGCGCCGGCTGGCTTGGCGCAGGAGTGACCTGGGCAGGCAAGGCAATGCAAACAAAAGCGGCTAGGGCTAGAAAAACAATGATCCGGCTATTCCGAAGGAGCATAGTAACCCGTCTTGGCATACACCCTCAGCGGCGGTAAACCTTTTGGCGGAATCAACTTCACTTTTATTTTACGCCATTTGCCGTCATGGGTCGGGTTCTTTGGACGGTATCCGATGACATATTGGTTGCGTAGCTCGATACCTATTTTTGTAGCCACGTCGGCCAAGTCGTTCGGATTATCAATAGTATAGGCACGGCCGCCGGTTAAATCGGCTATATCACTCAACAGGACAGGGCCGTATCTCTCTTCTGTGCTGGCAAAATAGTGGTCATAGACGCCGATAGCGTAAATCTGCACATCGGCTTCTTTCACTACCGAGCGGATTTCACTTTCGGTATAACGGCTGTGGTTGTCTCCACCATCGGAAATGATGAGAAGAGCGCGCTTCTGATATTTCGCCTGATGCATTTTGTTGATGCCGAGATAAATGGCATCCAGCAAAGCAGTGCGGCCTTTGGGAACGGTATAGACCAGTTTTCCCTGAATATCGTCCACCGATTGGGTGAAGTCGGAAAGTTGTTCCGGCTTATCGGCAAAAGTGATCAGGAAAAATTCATCCTGGGGATTTGCCGTCTTGAAAAACTCCATAATGGCTTCACGGGCGCGTTCGATCTTGCTGTTCATGCTGCCGCTGAGATCAAAGATCACGCCTAGCGATACCGGAGCATCTTCACTGGAAAAGTGGCGAATTTCCTGCTGTTCCTTGCCTTCCAGGATATTGAAATTTTCCTTATCAAGTCCGGTCACCAGGCGATTCATAGGGTCGGTGATTGTGACTGGGACTAGAACTAAATCCACATCCACCTTGATGGGCTTGCTATGTGTCTTCAGGGCCGCATCCACTACAGGACTGGGTGGTGCAGGCACAACCGGCTGAGGGCGCGGGTTGATGTGCACATCGTCGCCGAGATTCTGCGCTGACAGCAATATAGGGAAGCAGCAAGACAGGAGAAATGCGGCCAGAATGGAGACGGCGTAAACCCGACGTTTGCTAGGCGGCATGTGAGCCTCCTCACCACTGGAAGGACATCCGGACCAAGCAACCAGATGCCGACCCGCACCCACCAGCACGGGCCTAAACTACTTGTTGAGCAGATACTAGCACGCTAATCCGGCGTAAAACCAAAAGTTTTTCCGATTTCCACAATCCGCGCCAGCATGCTGCAAAGCCTTGTCTAGCAAGGGGCATGCCATAGATGGAATCCTGTACAATCTCAGGTTCACTATGGCCTATATTTCACCTTTTCGCGCACTCCGCTATGACCCGTCCAAGGTCACATTGTCCAAAACTGTTACCCAGCCTTATGACAAGATCACACCGGCCATGCAGGAGCAGTATTACGATGCAAGTCCTTGCAATTTGGTACGGATTATCCTGGGGAAAAAAGAGGCGTCTGACAATGAGCAAAACAATGTCTATACCCGCGCCGCGAAATACTTCGCAGACTGGCGGCGAGACGGGGTGCTAAAGCCGGACGCGGAACCTTCTATTTATCTTTATGTGCAACAGTTTGCGGTGCCGGGAGGAACGGAGCGGCTGGAACGGCGCGGGTTTATTGCTCTGGGTCGAGTGGAAGACTACGCCAATAAAGTTGTTTACCGCCATGAACAGACCCTGTCAAAACCGAAGGCTGACCGACTGGACCTACTACGGGCGACCAAGGCGCACTTCGAACAGATTTTCATGCTGTACAGCGACCCCGCATCTGAGATTGATGGCGCGCTGAACCCCAACACTCCGCCGGACATGGAAACATCGGATGAGTATGGGGTCGCGCACAAGGTCTGGAAGATTTCCGATCCCAAACTGGTGAAACTGGTGCAGGACAAGATGGCGGACAAAAAGCTCATCATCGCCGATGGGCACCATCGCTATGAAACTTCACTCAACTACAGGAATGAGCGGCGGGCAGCGGCGGGTGGAGCAGTTAATCCGGATGCCCCTTATGAATTCACGGTGATGACCTTTGTGAATATGGACCGGCCGGGTTTGGTGATTCTGCCAACGCATCGTGTGGTTCATGGCTTGACCGAGTTCAATTCTGATTCTCTGCGTGACGGGGCGAAGGCTTATTTCCGGGTGAAGGAAATTGATCCGGCGTTTGACGCGGCTGAAGCTGCCAAGCATCTTCGCGAAGCTGGGAAAACCGGGGCAGCTTTGTTAGCTGTAACCCATAACCGCGCGTTCCTTTTCGATTCTCCTAAATCAACCGACCCCAAAGTATTTGCTGGATTCTCACAGCAGCAGCAGTCGCTTGATGTGGTGCAGTTGCACAAGTGTTTACTGGAAGGTGTACTTGGATTGTCGGAGGAATCAATCCGCAACCAGCAAAATCTCAGCTATATCCGCGATGCAGGCGAGGCGCTCGCGCAGGTGCGTCGCGGGTCTGCCAACGTGACCTTCCTGATGAATCCGGCGAAGATCGAGCAGGTACGCGATATCGCATTTGCCGGTGAAGTGATGCCGCAGAAATCCACCGATTTCTTCCCCAAAATGATCAGTGGCTTTACCACGTATGCACTGGAATAGCTGAAAAGGCAGCGATGATCGAATAAGATGTCCTCGGTGGGCCGGGCCTGCCGGGGACATTCTTATTTCAGTCGCTTCTCAGCGCGCACGCCGACTGCAACGTTGTGTCCTTCTCTGTTTGTTGGGTCTGCTACTCACGGCTTCCCTGCCTGGAGCTTCTGACGAAAAGCGGATTTCTATTTACTCTCTGGTAGCAAACTACTCTTTGCCGGTTTATGACCAGGGAGGACAGGACTATGTCGGGCTATTGGAAATTCTCGAACCGCTGGGGACGGTGACATCGCAAACCAATGGCACCCGCTGGAAAATTCGTTACAACGATGTAGAAAGCCAATTCACGGCCAACGCGCCGCGAGCGCGGATACAAAATCGCGATATTGATTTGCCGGCAAATTTTGTCCTGGCTAGCGGACGCGGGCTGGTGTCGTTATCATCTTTAGCCACTCTGCTTCCCCAGATCCTGGGAGGACCGGTTACTTTCCACGAAAATTCCCGCCGGCTTTATATTGGCAGCGTTGGAGTTCATTTCACGGCGCAGATTGGCGACAATAATCCGCCTGCGTTGGTGATGAGCTTTACTTCCCCAGTGAATCCGAGGATCGCGACTGAGCCGGGAAAAGTGCAGATGCTCTTCACCCATGAGCCATTGATGCCGCCCAGTTCGACCACTTTGACATTCGACAGCAAGAGCATTCCTTCGGCCACTTATCAGGAAAACAACGGCGCGGCAGAAATCATTGTGAATACGCGCGTGCCGCTGTTCGCCAGCTTCAGTGATAATGGCCGCACGATTACACTTTCTCCGGTAGCACAAACGAAAGTCCCGGAGGCAAGCGCTGCTGCCGCTCCTTCTACGTCACCACCTGAAACTGGTGTGCCAGCTGTCACCATCCCTACAAATCCAACTCCCACAACCAGCAAACCTGCCGCAGTATTTGCCGTTGTGGACGCCAGCCATGGTGGAGAAGAGCCAGGCGCGATACTCAGCGAGCAGATCAGCGAGAAAGACGTCACGCTCGCCTTTGCTCGCATTCTGCGTCAGCAACTTGAAGCGAAAGGTTTAACGACGCTTATTTTGCGCGACGGCGACAATGCCCTGAGCGTGGACCAACGCGCAGATTTAGTGAATCAGTCCCATCCCAGAATTTATATCTGCATTCATGCCAGTTCTCTGGGGAAAGGGGCGCGAGTGTATACCGGCTTATTGCCACCGGCGAACGGGGAGAGTAGTGGAGCATTTCTGAATTGGAATACGGCGCAGGCGGGATTTCTGGCATTGAGTCAATCGGTGGCCGCAGGATTGACTCAGGAACTGCAAAATGAACATTTGGTGGCACGCCAGCTTGCAGCCCCGATTCGTCCTTTAAATAACATTGCCACGGCTGCGGTGGCGATTGAGATTGCTCCCAATGGCGATCTAACCAGCCTTGCGTCCACCGAATATCAAACCTCTGTCGCGAACGGTATCGCTAATTCAGTTGCAAATATGCGCGCCCGACTGGAGAGCGGACAATGATTCCCCGGCACCTGAAAATTGGCATTGCGGTGATGGGGCTTGCCGCTTTGGTTATGGGTTTCTTTGCCGGGCGGGAACGGCGCTTGGCGCGACAAACTGAGCCCGCGGTAACGGATTCACGGCCAGTGGCTCCTCCGGCCTCTGGGTCGACTGAGCAAGTCACGCTCTACGTCGCCTATGACGATCCGGGTGTATTGTTGCCGCAAGCTTCTGTCATCCCATTGCCAGGCGGACGTCAACAACGCGCTGAAGAGTTGCTGCACGCGTTAATGGATGTGTATATGGCCAAGTCGTCGCAGCATCCATTGGGACCGGGGGCGGATTTACGCAATGTGTATCTGGTGGACCCTGGCCTGGCGGTGATTGACCTCAATACCGCATTCGCCAGCGGCCATCGCTCCGGCATTCTGGTCGAGGAACTCACTGTAGTTTCCCTGGTGGAAACGCTGACTGCAAACATTCCGGGAATTACGCGGGTAAAAATCCTGGTGAATGGGAAAGAACAAGACACTCTGGCCGGCCATGCCGACCTTTCGCGCATTTACGAAGCTGCGAGCGCCGGGGATTTGCTGAATCAAATGCGTGCGCAGTAGCGTTGGCTGAGAACCGGGAACTACCATCTGACAACTGATTTTTAACTTCGCGCCTCATAATCTTTAATTCGGTCGATTCATCAGTTCACAGATGCCAGTTCTCTGTTCTCAGTAGCTGCTTAATTTACAATCGCTGCTATGCATTTTCGTTCTGACAATCGTACCCCCGAGCAAATGCGCCCGGTCAATGTTATTCCCGACTTCATTACAACGGCGGAAGGGGCTGTGTTAATTGAGGTGGGGAACACACGCGTGATTTGTACGGCATCTATCGAAGAAACTGTGCCGCCCTTCATGCGCAATCGCGGCAAGGGATGGATCACGAGCGAGTATGGAATGCTGCCGCGTTCGACCTTGACCCGCAGCACGCGGGATGCAACCAAGGGAAGGCAGAGTGGACGGACGCATGAAATCCAACGGTTGATTGGCCGGTCGCTGCGCGCGGTCACTGATCTCGATCGGTTGGGAGAACGCACTATCTGGATTGATTGCGACGTCATTCAGGCGGACGGTGGTACGCGTACGGCTTCCATCACCGGAGCTTTTGTTGCGTTGGGGCTCGCATTGGAAAAATTAGTGCAGGCTGGGACTTTGACTTCGGTCCCGCTGCGCGATTTTGTTGCCGCCATAAGCGTGGGCGTCGTCGATGGAGAAGTTCTGCTCGATCTGAATTATGAGGAAGACTCGCGCGCCGATGTGGACATGAATTTTGTCATGACTGCCGGAAACAAAATGGTGGAAGTGCAGGCGACTGCCGAGCATCAGGTGTTTGATGAAAACCAACTAAACAAGATGCTGGGACTGGCGCGGCAGGGAGTGCAGTCGTTGATTGCTAAGCAGCAAGGAATTTTAAAGCAGTTGACGCTGCGGCAGTAGCGGTATGCCTCGTTCTATGGCTGGCGAACAGGACATCATCAAACTTCCGCTGCCAAAAACTCCGCCTAAGCACACTTCGCGGCGGATTGGCATCCACGCTTCCGCAGCTGGCGGTGTCCACACTGCGGCTGAGCGGGCCTATCGTCTGGGTTGCAATACGCTGCAGATTTTTTCTTCCAGTCCGCGGCAGTGGGCGCAGTCGCAGTTGGCGGAAGCGCATTGCGATGAGATGGGCCGGTTGCGCGAGAAATATGATCTCAAGCCGCTGGTCATCCACAACAATTATCTGGTAAATCTCGCCAGCACTACTCCGGCATTTCTGGAAAAATCGATTGCAGCATTTCGCGGAGAGATTGAACGGGCGCTGGCGGTGTGCGCGGATTTTTTGGTGATGCATCCGGGATCGTTTCGTGGAGCGGATCGAGAGGCGGGATTGCGGCAGACGGCGGCGGCGATTGCTGCGTCGGCGCACAAGCTGGACTTGGCGAAGGGTGGGTTGACCATATTGATCGAAAATTCTGCAGGGGCTGAGTATTCGCTTGGCGGCAGCTTCGAGCAAGTGGCGGAAGTTTTGCACTACCTGCGCGATGTTGTTCCTAGTGCGGCATGCATTGATACCTGCCACACGCATGTGGCCGGTTATGACATTGTCAGCGAAGCCGGCATGAAGAAAACTTTGGCCGAGCTCGATAGCGCAATCGGCTTGAAGAATGTTCACGTTTGGCATTGCAATGATGCCAAGGCGGCGCGCGGATCGAAGCTGGACCGGCATCAGCATGTCGGAAAAGGAACGATTGGACTGGAGCCATTTCGCCGGTTGCTGAATGATCCGCGGCTGAAACATGCGGCTTTCATTGCGGAGACTCCGATTGATCAACCGGGGGATGACCGCAGGAATGTTGAGGCATTGAAATCGTTGGTTAGGACATAAAACGGCGCTACGCGCCTGAAAGGGCGAAGGCGCCCGCTCCCACACCTGCTTAACACAATCCTCGTTGTAAAATTAAGGTTTACCCTTTACAGCACGAAATTCCCTCTATGCCGCAGGAAGAAAGCAGACCGCAAGAAGACCGCTACGACGCGCAGCGCATCGAGCCTAAGTGGTTCGAGCGCTGGAAAAAGGACGCGTCTCTCTACGCTGCCGAACCGCACACCACCAAGCCGAAGTATTACGTGCTGGAGATGCTTCCTTATCCTTCCGGCGCGCTGCACATGGGACACGTGCGCAACTACTCCATCGGCGATGCGCTGGCCCGCTACATGTGGATGAACGGCTACAACGTGCTGCATCCCATGGGATGGGATTCGTTTGGGCTTCCGGCGGAGAATGCTGCGATCTCAGAACAACACGCCTCCGCGCGAGTGGACGCTTGAGCAACATCGCCAAGATGAAGGCGCAGATGAACCGGCTGGGCTTTGCCTATGACTGGTCGCGCGAAGTCACGACTTGTCTGCCGGAGTACTACAAGTGGAATCAGTGGTTCTTTCTTAAGCTGTTTGAAAAAGGGTTGGCTTATCGCAAGAAGAGCCGGGTGAACTGGTGTCCGAAGTGCGCGACCGTGTTGGCGAATGAGCAGGTGGTTGGCGGACGCTGCTGGCGGCATGAGGACACGATCGTCGAGCAGCGTGAGTTGGAGCAGTGGTTCTGTGAAGACCACCAATTATTCCGACGAGTTGCTGCGTGGATTGGAGAAGCTTGAGGGCTGGCCGGAAAAAGTCCGGACCATGCAGCGGAATTGGATCGGGCGCAGCGAAGGTACGCTGGTGGATTTCAAGGTGGACGGCGAGTCGGTTCGATGGCATCGACAGATCACTGTTTTTACCACGCGCGTGGATACGATTTTCGGCGCAACTTCGGTGCAGCTTGCGCCGGAGCATCCCTGGTTACCAACTTTGCTGCTTGCGATACCAAGCTTCGCGGGGAAGTGGACCAGATGATCGCCGAGCAGCGTAAAGCGAAAGAAGCTGGGGACATTGGCGCGATTGAGAAGCATGGGGTGAATACTGGGCGCTTCGCCATCAATCCTTACAGCGGCGAGAAGGTTCCGATCTGGGTGGCGAATTACATCCTGATGGATTATGGTACTGGCGCGATCATGAGTGTGCCTGCGCATGATGAACGGGATTTTGAGTTTGCGCAGAAGTATGGGATTGAAGTGCGGCGAGTGATTGAACCCGCTACTGACGGGGCAAGCCCCGTCTCCACACGGATACAGGAACTGCCATTTACTACGCATGATGGAAAGCTGGTGAATTCTGGGGAGTTCAACGGGCTTGAGTTGTGATGACGCTATTAAGAAGATGGCGGCGTTTGCTGCAAAGAAAGGCTTTGGCAAGGCTACTGTCACCTATCGCTTGAAGGATTGGGGCATCTCGCGGCAGCGGTATTGGGGTACGCCGATTCCGATGGTGTATTGCGACAAGGATGGCGTGGTTCCGGTCGCAGAAAAAGATTTGCCCATCATTTTGCCGGACAACGTGGACATCACTTTAACCGGCGGTTCGCCTCTTGGACGTGTACCTGAATTTTTGAATACTACTTGCCCCAAGTGCGGCGGGCCGGCCGAGCGTGAGACTGACACCATGGACACGTTCGTGGATTCATCCTGGTACTTCTATCGCTATACCGACGCGCGCAACGACAAGGCTCCTTTCGATCGGAGATTGCTGATTATTGGTTTCCGATCGATCAGTACATTGGCGGCGTCGAGCATGCGATTCTTGCATCTTGATCTATTCGCGCTTCTGGACCAAGTTCATGCGCGACTTGGGCATGATCAAAAATGATGAGCCGGCTGAACGCCTTTTCACTCAGGGCATGGTGATTAAAGATGGGGCCAAGATGTCGAAGAGCCTGGGAAACGTTGTGTCGCCGGACGAGATGGTGAAGCGTTACGGTGCGGACTCGGCGCGTCTTTATAGTTTGTTTGCTGCGCCTCCGGACCGTGATTTGGATTGGCAGGATACTGGCATTGAGGGCATTCAGCGATTTCTGGGACGCGTGTATCGGTTTGTGGTGCGCAATGCGAAGCCGGAAAATCCGGAATGGCGAAGCCCTGTTCCTGCTGAGTTGTCATCCATGGCGCGGCAGGTACAGCGCAAACTTCATCAGACCATTAAGCGCGTTACTGACGATTTTCAAGGCCGATGGCACTTCAACACCTGCGTATCGGCGATCATGGAGTTGACCAACACACTCTACGATGCGGAGGCTGGGAAAGAGTCCATTGCCAGTCGCATTGTTGGCAGATGTGCAGCGCAACCTCGTGCTCTTGCTCGCCCCCTTCGCGCCTTATCTCGCGCATGAGCTTTGGGAGATGCTGGGGGAAAAGGGCTCTTTAATTCGCGGGAGTTGGCCGAAGTATGATCCGGCGCTGGCCAAAGAAGATGAGATTGAAATTCCGGTGCAGATCAATGGCAAGCTCCGCGGATTGATTGTTGTGCCGGTTGACACTCCCAGGGAGAAGCTTGAGCCACTGGCGCTGGCTGATCCAAAGATTAATGGGTTGATTGCCGGGAAAGCAGATAGTCAAAGTGATTGTTGTACCGGGCAAGCTGGTTAACATCGTCGTGCGATGAAGTTTCCCATTAAAAAGCGGGCCTCATCGGCCCGCATTTATTTTTAAATTACGATGCTTATTCACTTCCCAGCCATTTCACCTTGATTGAAGACGAGAGATTCCTTGCGATTATTGAACTCGATCTCGTCAACCACTCTTGTGCTGTTGTTGAGAGGTTTAGTGGTAACTGAATCTCCCTTGGCCGGCTTATCCAGTTCCACGATTTTTCCTTCGGCAGTCGCAACAACATTCTCACCTTTGAGAATGTTGATTTGAACGTTGCTGGCATTTCCATTCCATTCGACCTTATAGTCGCCAGGAGACAAATGGGTCGAGCCTACTTGCACCGATTCATCTATGTTGAGGTGTCCGACATCCTTCGATTTTGTACTTGCAAATGAACCCGCAGTGGTCATTAGACAAATCACCGCAAATGCGGCGAGGTACTTCGCATACTTCATACGTCACTCCTTCAAATGACATCCAGTTGAGCGGTCACCAGAAATGATCTGGCGTGCCGGTTGAGATAGTATTTATTCCTCTACTTGAAAAGATGCTTTGCTTCTGTAGGTTGGTTGCAAAATTTGCGCTGCTAAATGGTAAAGCTTTGTAGGTATTTATAGATTCAACTACAGTGCATACAGTACGATATGCTACTCACAGCATGCCGCGCAGATCACCTACTCTGGAAGGTTTCAAACTAATTTTTCGCCGTCCTTCGCTCGGCATCGGCGAAATTTCATGGCGATGGACTTTTGGCGCAGGGGCCACGACACTTTTATGTTTATCGTTTCTTGAATATCTGGATACGTTGCCGGTCAGCAACCGCGATTTGTTCCTGCTGCGCAGCCGCCAACCCGCACTCATTTCAAAAGCTTTTTCTCATATTCTCGCCGGCAGCGGACCGCGATTCATCATGGCCTCTATCATCCTGGGATTAACTTTAGCGCTGGCATGGGTGGTGATTGGTTCCTTCGGGCGCGCGGCAACTCTGAAAAGCCTGTTGAATTATTTCTGGAAAGAGGACGCGGATAAAACTTTTCCCTTCCGCATGCGACCGCTGCTTGGATTGAACTTTCTGCGCGCCGCAGCTCTGGTGGCGGTGCTGGTGGGTTCGGTTGGCGCGATGGTGCTTGGCGGAATGGTGTCATCGGAGAAAAACCCTTCTCCGGGGCTGGCTTTTTTAATTTTTCTCGTTGTAGTCGCCGCGGCATGGCTCGTCTGGTCGGTGGTGAACTGGGTCCTGTCCCTGGCTTGCATATTCGTTGTCACCAAAGAGGCTGATACCCTCGGCGCAATTGATGATGCCGTAAGCTTTTTTCGTGAGCATATGGGCGCCGTTTTTGCGGTCAGTTCATGGTTTGGAATTGGCCACGTTGTGGTGTTGTCGGTGGCCAGTTCGGCAGTGGCTTTTCCTTTGGCGTTTGTGGGAGTTCTTCCTGGCCGCATGGTATTTTTTGCAGTGCTGGTGATCGCGCTGCTTTATTTTGCAGCGGTCGATCTTTTGTATTTGGGCAGATTGGGGTCCTACGTCTGGATTGCGGAAGGGCCGGCCATTGAACCTATGCCAGAGATCGCCCCGGCTCCTCCTCTATTCCTGGGACCGCCGGACGAGCGGGTTGATCCCGACGACTTGATTCTCAGCGATCTGCCTGTGTCCTAAGCATGGCATTTTTCATAGCTCCCATTTTCCTTTACACTAATCTACCGATTTGAGAGACTCATCAGTGGAAACCCAATCCATCGTTGTGCTCGACTTTGGCGCGCAGTATTCACAACTCATCGCGCGCCGCATCCGTGAACAGAATGTTTTTTCTGTGGTGCTTCCCTGCACTGCAACGCTCGATGAAATCCGCAGCTACTCGCCGGTGGGCATTGTGTTGTCCGGCGGGCCGTCTTCGGTGTACGACAAAGATGCGCCTCCAGCTGATCCGCGCGTGTTGCAGATGGGGCTGCCGGTGCTCGGAATTTGCTATGGCTTGCAGTACATGGTGCATACACTGGGCGGGAAGGTGAGCCCGGCATCGAAGCGTGAGTACGGGCACGCGCAGGTTGAGATCAAAAATGGGTCGCAGTTGTTTGACGGATTGCCCAGGACACTACAGGTTTGGATGTCGCACGGAGATGAAGCAGAAAAATTGCCAGACGGATTTCAGTTAACGGCCAGTTCTCCGAATGCAATCGCAGCCATCGAGAACCCGGAACAGAAATGGTGGGCGGTGCAGTTTCATCCAGAAGTCCATCACACGCCGCAGGGTGCGGAGATTCTGCGCAACTTCACTCTGAAGATTGCCGGAGCCAAGCCGAATTGGACGGCCCAGCGGTTCATCGATGACACCGTCGACAGCATACGCAAGCAAGTTGGAAATGGGCGGGCGATTTGTGCGCTATCTGGCGGGGTTGATTCCGCGGTTGCGGCTGTTTTGGTGGACCGCGCTCTTCGCGATGCTGATGGCAAATCACGACTGACTTCCGTGTTCGTGAACAACGGCGTTCTGCGCAAAAATGAATTTCAAAAAGTACAGCAGAATTTGCGCGATAAGTTGGGGCTGCATCTGATTGCGGTGGATGCGTCCGAACGTTTTCTCGATAAACTTGCAGGTGTTACCGATCCGGAAACCAAGCGCAAGATCATTGGCAATGAATTCATCGCCGTATTCGATGAAGAAGCGCAGAAGATCGAAAAGACCGAAGGCAAAGTTGACTGGCTAGTGCAGGGCACACTCTATCCTGACGTGATTGAATCGCGCTCAGTACGAGGGCCCTCGCAGGTGATCAAGTCGCATCACAATGTTGGCGGGCTTCCTGACAAAATGAAGTTGAAGCTTATCGAGCCGCTCAAAGAATTATTCAAAGACGAAGTCCGGAAGATCGGCCGTGATCTGCAAATGCCGGAAGAGATTCTCCAGCGGCAGCCGTTCCCTGGGCCAGGTCTCGCGGTACGAATCGTCGGGGAAGTTACGCCGGAACGGGTTGCAATTTTGCAGGAGTGCGACGAGATCGTAGTGAATGAAATTAAGAACGCCGGTCTATACAAAAAAATTTGGCAGTCGTTCGCCGTGTTATTGCCGGTAATGAGCGTCGGCGTAATGGGCGACATGCGTACCTATGCCTACACCTGCGCCGTGCGTGCCGTGCACTCCGAAGATGGCATGACTGCCGACTGGGTCGACTTGCCGCATGAGGTGTTAAAAACTATCTCCAGCCGGATTGTGAATGAAGTGAAGGGTGTGAACCGGGTGGTGTATGACATCACTTCCAAGCCTCCGGGGACGATTGAGTGGGAATAAAAGCAGCTATTAGCTGTTAGCTATCAGCCTTCAGCTGTCAGCTAACACAAAACATGTGGTGACAGCCGCCTCGGCTGTCACTTAACAGCATCAAAAGGTATGGAATGACTGCACCTGCTTCCGACGCCCTAGTTTTCCTCGGCGCTACCGGCGACCTGGCCCACAAGAAAATTTTCCCTGCCCTGCAAAAACTGGCTAAACGCGGCAAACTTAACGTCCCAGTCATTGGTGTTGCCAAGAATGGCTGGACACTTGATCAACTGAAAGCACGCGCCAAAGACAGCGTTGAACACTATGGCGGCCTCGATCCTGATGGGTTTGCTAAGTTGATGAATGTGCTCCGTTACGTTGACGGAGATTATGCTGATCCGAAGACTTTTCAGCAGGTACGCAAAGAAGTTGGCAACGCGCAGCACCCGCTTCACTATCTGGCCATCCCTCCCAGCTTTTTGCGGAAGTGGTACAGCAACTGAAAGCCGCTGGATGCACCGATGGCGCACGAGTGATCCTGGAAAAACCGTTTGGGCGGGACCTGGCATCGGCGCAAAAACTGAATCAGACACTGCACAGCGAATTCAATGAGCCGGACATTTTCCGCATTGATCACTATCTGGGCAAAAACGCGGTGCAGAATGTGGTGTTTTTCCGTTTTGCCAACTCGTTTCTCGAGCCGCTCTGGAACCGGCGCTATGTTGAGAGCGTGCAGATCACCATGGCAGAAAATTTTGGGGTGCAGGGGCGGGGAGCGTTCTATGAACAGGCCGGTGCTATTCGCGATGTGGTGCAGAACCACTTGCTGCAATTGCTCTGCAATATCGCCATGGAGCCTCCGCCGAATACGGACATAGAACGCGTACGCGACGAAAAAGTAAAAGTGCTGCGTAGCATCCGCACGCTCACTGCGAAAGATGTGGTTCGCGGACAATTCGATGGGTACCGTGATGAAGCCGGAGTCAAAAAAGATTCGCAGGTTGAAACCTACGTAGCACTGCATCTATCCATTGATTCGTGGCGCTGGAAAGGTGTGCCGTTCTATATTCGCGCGGGCAAGTCTCTGCCGGTTACAGCAACCGAAGTATTTGTAGAAGTTGCGGCAGCCTCCGGCGATTTTTGGAGACGATGCGCCAGAGCATAACTATTTCCGCTTCCGGGTAACTCCTGAATCTGGAGATTGCTGGTCTCAGCTCTGGTCAAAGCGACCGGGGATGAATTGCATGGCAAGATGACGGAGTTGACGTTCATGGAAGCGTCCGATCCGCGAAGAAATGTCGGCATACGAAGAGTTGCTGGAAGATGCTATGTGCGGCAATCAGATCCACTTTTCGCGTCAGGATTATGTGGAAGAAGCTTGGCGGATCGTGGATCCGGTGCTGGATAACGCAACGCCGGTGCATCCTTATAAGCCGGGAACCTGGGGACCGGCGGAAGCGGATACGTTTGCGGCTAAGGATGGGGGCTGGTTAAACCCGCGGGGCTAAGCTGTGTAGAGTTTCATAGGCAATACTTTCGCGTAGTGCCCAAAATCACGGTCAGTGGTGAAAATTTGCCAGTGGCGGCGATATGCAGCGGCGCAAACGAGAAAGTCAATTGCAGATCCGTTAATCCCGCGAGTTCGACACTGGTTGCTCATGTGGGCTGCTTCTTCGTAGTCCTCGGGCTCAAGGTTGGGCTCAGCGAAAGCACGCAGATATTGGCGCAGTTTTTGAAACCGTTCTTCTTCGCGTATACCTGAAAGTAATTCCTGGCGGACCGCCCCCACAAGCCGCGCACGACCGTCCTGAATTAAATCTTGTAGCGCTCGGGTTAAGTGTTGCTCTTGCGCATTCAAATCGCGATGCTTGCGGCGAAGAGCTAACGACCATACCGGGGTATCCACCAGCACAATCACAAGCGTTTCCGGTGCCGCTCTGCTTTGTAATCGTAGGATGGATCGAAGTCGAAGGTGCCAAATGCTTCCAATATACGGCGCTGCTTACGCAGTTTGACGTATTCATCCAAGGCAGCTGTCACTGCTTCTTTTTTTGTCTTATGGCCGCCGACTCTACGGGCTTCTTCGATTAGTCGGTCATCGAGAGCTAGATTTGTAGCCATGTGTGAATTGTTACACATCGTAATGTGTAAGTCCATTTGCTTTTTGTACCCGCCGACGAGTCGCGCGCCCCTACATCAGCAACCATTCTGGTCCTGCCCATTTTGCGAAACCCTGCAAACCTTAGTATTCTAAAAAGCGTCAAAACAAGCCTGATGATCCCTAATTCCCGTTCCCGGTATTTAGCCGTTGCAGCGGTAGTTCTGACTTCTCTCGCTGCAGCCCAAATTGAGCCTGCGGGCCAGCAGGTTGTAACACCTCCTGTGTCTTATGCTTCGTTAAGCCAGGTCAGCAGTCTGCTGGCACAACTGGAGCAGCAGTCGCAGACTACGCAGTTGGACCTAGCTAAACTGCGCATTGATCGCTGGAAGACGGATTCCAACAGCAAAAAGCAGGCCCAATCCAACGCGGAATCAGTTACCCGCAATTTGCATGATGCATTGCCGGGAATTATGGGAGAACTGCGAGCGGCGCCGGAGAGTCTGGTTTCGACGTTCAAGCTCTATCGCAATCTGGATGCGCTCTACGATGTGCTGGGATCGGTTGTTGAATCCACCGGTGCATTTGGGTCCAAAGACGAATTTCAGGTATTGGCTAACGATCTGACTGCGATTGAAGGTTCACGGCGGTCCTTTGCAGACCGCATGGAAACTTTGGCGGGTACAAAAGAAGTCGAGCTAACGAAGTTGCGCACCCAGATACGTAGCGCACAGCAAGCTTCCGTGCCGAGTACCGCACCGAAGAAAGTTGTGGTGGATGACAACGAGCCCGCTAAGAAGCCGGTGAAGAAAGCCGTGCCGAAACCACCGAGCGCTACCAGCAAACCTCCTGCTGCCTCTACTCCTAAGGCTCAGTAATTTCGCCCGGGAAAACGGGGGGATTCACCAGTTCCCTGTTCTTAGTTCTCCGTTCTCAGCTTTGCTTTCTCTAATTCATTGAAAATAAGTGTCTTTTATCTGGAACCTTGCATGCCTTGCTGGGGTCTATCTGTACTGGTAGGTGGTTCCAGTAGGCATTTAGGGCAGTGACTTTTGTACGGGTTGTTTTAGCGCAGAGCAGCCTATAATAAGGGGGACGCCATGCGAGTAATGGCGGGAGCAGCCACCTTGGGTGACCTAGCAAGCGCAATCGGAATTCGGACGCAAGAAGCGGCGATCGTGGCCGAGTTGAAGGCCGGATCGGAAGACGCTTATAACTGGCTGATCGGGGAATTCCACCAGCCGGTTTATAGCCTGGTGTATCGCATCGTGAACGATTCTGCCGATGCGTCTGACACCACGCAAGACGTTTTCCTGAAAGTCTTCCGCGGCATGAAGCACTTTCACGGCGAGTCCAGCCTGAAAACCTGGATCTACCGCATCGCGATTCACGAAGCGTCGAATCGGCGGCGGTGGTGGTTCCGGCATAAGGCCAAGGAAACCTCGATGGAGCCGATGCAAACTGAAGGCTCTGAAGATTTTGTTCCCGGCTACAAAGACACGCTGATGGACCAGGGCGAGTCGCCGCTGGAATGTATGGCCCATGAGGAAGTCCGGGCGCGCGTCGAAGAAGAGTTAAGGAAAGTTGCCGAGCCGTATCGCACAACGGTGGTGCTGCGCGATCTGGAAGAAATGTCTTATGAAGAGATCGCGGAAATCACCCGGGTTTCTCTGGGTACTGTGAAATCGCGGCTTACGCGCGGACGCGAAGCTTTGCGGCAACGCCTTTCAAGTTACGTAAAAGAAGTGGGCTCCGAACTGGGGTTGGAAGCTCCGGAGGAGAAGCCCACCAAAATGAAGATGAAAGTTGTACGCTCTCGGGTAGCGGATGGCAGGGGAGTCGAGGTGATGCCATGAATTGTGGCCAAGCCAAATCGTTGTTCTCGCCATATCTGGATGGCGCGGTGACCGGCACGCAGATGCAGGCCGTCAGCCGGCATCTGGAAGGCTGCGAGCCATGCCAACAGCAATATGTATCTTTAAGCCAGACCCAGCAACTGCTCAGCAAAGTGGGCCGCAGAAAAGCGCCAGCTGAATTGGGATTGAAGTTGCGCGTGGCCATGTCTCAGGAGATTGCGCGGACGCGCCGTCCTGTACTGGCGAATGTTTTCCTACGTCTGGGGAATGCCATCCAAAGCATGATGGTCCCGGCAACTGCTGGACTGGCCAGCGCGGTCTTAGTTTTCGGTGTGCTCATGGGTTTCATGGCAGTGCCTTTGCAGGCGGGAAATCCGGATGTTCCGCTGGTTGTGGGGACCGATCCTCAGGTACAGCAGCTCAACTTTGGAGCGACGCTGGATTCCATCCATGAAGGATCATTGGTGATTGAAGCGGATGTAGATTCTCATGGACGAGTACAGGACTATCGCATTCTTTCGGATGAAGGTTCATCTCCGGACTTGCTCCCGCAGGTGAAGAATATGTTGATCTTCACTACGTTTCGTCCCGCGACGGCATTCGGGCGTCCGACTACTGGGCGCGCGATTCTGTCGTTCTCCAAGATCAGCGTGAAGGGATAGGCTTTAGCATCGTCTAAGATTCAGCAACTGCAGCCTCAGGACTCTCTGTTCTGAGGCTGATTTGTTTGCCAATGATTTTCTTTGCGGCCTCTGCGCAAACTCCGCGGCCTCTGCGTCTTAAGGTTTTGGGCCATTGATAAAAACAAAACCTTAAACGCCGAGTTCGCTGAGAAAGGCCGCAGAGGCGCAGAGTGTTTTATCCGGGCATTTGACCTGTTTGCGAGGCAATCCGCTAAACGATAAACTGATACCCTTTATCTTAAGGAGCAGTCATGTTAGTCGTAATGAAAGCGCACGCCACTGAAGAGGAAGTGCGTGCGGTATGTCAAAAAATCGAGTCGCTGGGTTATCGCGCTCATGCCTTGCCCGGTGCAGAACGCACCGCCATTGGGATCACAGGAAATAAAGGCGTCGTCGAAGCAGGCACGCTCGATGAAATGCCCGGCGTGCAGGAGTTGATCCGGGTCAGTAAGCCTTACAAACTGGTAAGCCGCGACATCAAGCCCGACAATTCGGTGATCCGCTTTAGTGGTACTGATGCGACGATCGGCGGAAAAAGTCTGGCGATTATGGCTGGGCCCTGCTCGATCGAAACTCATGAACAAGCATTTGCCATTGCTGAACGGGTATCGCAGGCAGGCGCACAATTTTTCCGTGGAGGAGCTTATAAACCGCGTACCTCTCCCTATTCTTTCCAGGGGCTGGGAGAAGAAGGTCTGCGCATTATGGCGGAAGTCCGCGACCGCTTTGGGTTGAAGATCATTACAGAGGCCATTGATAACGAATCGATGGACCTGGTGGAAAAGTATGCGGACATCATCCAGATCGGCGCGCGCAACATGCAGAACTACTCTTTGCTGAAGCGTGCAGGACGGGCAAAGATTCCGGTCATGGTGAAGCGTGGCATGTCGGCAACACTGGAAGAGTTCCTGATGGCCGCTGAGTATGTGATGAGCGAGGGCAATTACCAGGTACTGCTGTGCGAGCGCGGTATTCGGACGTTTGCGGACCATACTCGGAATACGCTCGATCTGAGCGTGGTCCCGGCGGTGCAAAGGTTGAGCCATCTGCCTATTGTTGTGGATCCCAGCCAAGGCACTGGAAAACGCAACAAAGTTACCCCGCTGTCACGGGCAGCAATTGCTGTAGGCTCAGACGGACTGATTATTGAAGTTCATCATCAGCCGGACAAGGCGTTGTCGGATGGAGCACAGTCAATCTTCCCCGACCAGTTTGATGAACTCATTACACAGGTGCGACAGATTGCGGCGGTGGTAGGAAGAACCGTCCCAGGTATCGGAACCCTGCCTGCGGTAGCCGACGCTGGACGGGTTGCAGAAGTCTCACATCGGATTTAGACAAGAATCCGTTTTACTTTTCTTTTGAGAAAACTTCTTTTCATCGTTGTTTTTCTGGCGGTAGCCGCCGGCCTGGGTTGGCTGTACTTCCGCCCCAGCGAACTGCGCAATTTTGGCCCGGCCTACCGCGAGTATGCTTACCTCACCAACGGCAAGAGTAATTCAGTCACTGTGATTGATCTGCGTACGTTTGAGTTGGGGCCAACCATTCCTGTAGGAATGAATCCGACCGGTGTTACCGCCAACAGCAAAAAAAATGAAGTTTACGTGGTCAATACCGGGTCAAATAACATCAGCGTGATTGACGCGGAGAAGAACGCGGTGGTGGCGACCATCGGCGTACATGCCACGCCATTTTTTATTGATGTTTCCGGAGATGGCACGCGGGCGTATGTTGCCAACTCTCGCTCAGCTAACGTCTCAGTGATTGATCTTCAGAAGCGGGCCGTGGTCACAAACATTCGCGTCGGCGCAGACCCTGGGCTGGCCAGGGTTTCACCGGATGGGTTGACACTGGTGGTCAGCAATCGTGGGGACAATTCAATTTCCTTAATCAATACGCAGGAGTTGCATGTGCGCACGACCCTTCCGATCTGCGCGCAGCCTACCGATATCGCGATTCTCCCTGATAACAGCAAAGCCTTCGTCGCATGCAGCGGCTCATCCCAAGTGGCTTCGATTGATTTGAAAACGGACAAAGTTCTGGCTTTGCTCGATGTGGGAAAGAGTCCGGTACATTTGGCGTTGAAGCCCGATGGCGGCGAACTGGTGGTGAGTAATTTTGATTCAGATAGCATCTCCATCATTGAAACCACGACCAATGAAGTAGGGGGGAGCTATCTGATTGGCAATGGCCCAACGCGCGGAGTGGTGTCGGCAGATAACTCGCGGCTATACGTAACCAATTTTCGTTCGAATACCGTGGCCATTTATGACATTGATATCGGCAAGGTGGTTGCGGTCGCACCCGCTGGAAGCCGCCCAGATGGTCTGGCATTGTCACAAGACCAGAATTATTTGCTGGTGCTGAATTCGCAGAGTGGGGACGTCACCGTAATTCAGAAAAGGCGTAAGACAACAAAGCTCGAGCCGGGGGAGTATACGCTACTCACCATGATCCCTGTGGGATCTCAGCCGAACAATATTGCTGTGAAGTCATTTGTGCTGGGGAAACACTAAAATCAAAAATGCGGGATTAGCCTTTGGCTCCGTGGCACTTTTTGTACTTCTTGCCTGAGCCGCAGTGACATGGGTCGTTACGTCCAATCTTTTCTCCGCGAATGACCTGCTGGACTTGTTGACGCTCGCCTGAGCCGGCCATTTTCGCTTGCTCGAGTTCACGGCGTTTCTTGCGTTGGGACGCTTCGAGGAAATCATCTACAGTGGTCGAAACTCCGCGCGGACGCAGGCCATTCCCGTCGTCACTATGGCTTGAAGCGGCGGGGGCCGAGTCGAGACTTTCTGCTCCACTATCAGGCCTTACTTGCGTTGGACGTTCCAATATCTGCATCAGATACAGATATCGGACAGCTTCCTCCTGAGAACGCTGCATCATGGCTTCGAACATGTCGAATGATTCGCGCTTGTATTCGACCAACGGATCTTTTTGACCGTAGCCGCGGAGGCCGATGCCCTCTTTCAGGTGGTCCATGTCCCGCAGATGTTCTTTCCACTGCTGGTCAATTACGCTAAGCATGATCATGCGCTCGTGATAGCGCATAGCATCAGGACCGATGAATTTTTCCTTGGCTTCATAGCGCTCTTTGAGCTTGGCAAAGATTGCATCGCCGAGTTCCTGACGGTTGAGAGTTTCCGGTTTGATGCCCTCGGCAAGAATGTCCACGCCAAAGCGGGTGAAGATTGCGTCTTTCAGCCCTTTGACATTCCAATCATCAGGGTGGGTCTTAAGCGGACAATACTGCTCCATCAGGTCGCCGAGGATACCAACCACGTAATCCTCAAGAATCAGATCTTTCTGATCAACCCCTTCGAGCAGTTGATGACGCAGGCCGTACACCGCCTCACGCTGCTTGTTCATTACGTCGTCGTATTCCAGCAGGTGTTTGCGGGACTCGAAGTTCTGGCCTTCGACGGCTTCCTGCGCTTTTTCGATGCGCCGCGTGATCAGGCGCGATTCGATCGGAACGCCTTCCTCCATACCCAGGCGTTGCAGCAGGTTTGAAACCCATTCTTTCGCGAAGATGCGCATCAGGTCATCTTCGAGTGAAAGATAGAAGCGGGAGGAACCAGGATCGCCCTGACGGCCTGCGCGGCCACGAAGCTGGTTGTCGATGCGTCGCGACTCGTGGCGTTCAGTGCCGAAGATGTGCAGGCCGCCGGCGGCGATGACTTCGTCGTGTTCCTTGTCGGTTTCCGGTTTGTAGCGATTAAAGATCTCGTTCCATCGGTCGGTGGGAACTACAAATTCCTTGCCGGAGTAATACCAGACCGTGCCGGTTCGTCGTCCGACCTCGGCCTCATCTTGCCCTGCGCCGCGCGAAAGGGCTGCGCGATTCCCTTCTTCACGCACTCCTGCTTGGCCATGAATTCCGGATTGCCGCCCAGCAGAATGTCGGTGCCGCGGCCTGCCATGTTGGTGGCAATCGTCACCATGCCTTTGCGGCCCGCCTGCGCCACAATCTCCGCTTCGCGCTCGTGATACTTGGCGTTCAGCACCACGTGCTTGATGCCTTTTTTCTTCAGCAATTCCGAAAGCCGTTCCGATTTCTCGATCGAAGTGGTGCCCACCAGCACCGGCTGGCCGGTGTCGTACAGCTTCTGAATTTCGTCGGCTGCCGCAAAATATTTTTCCTTTTCCGTGCGATAAACAACGTCCGGATTTTCTTTACGCAGCAGCGGCTTGTTGGTCGGAATCACGATGACTTCGAGCTTGTAAATCTTGTCGAACTCCGGCGCTTCGGTTTCCGCCGTACCGGTCATGCCGGCCAGCTTCTTGTACATGCGGAAATAATTCTGGAAGGTGATGGTAGCCAGCGTCTGGTTCTCGCGCTCGATCTTCACGCCCTCTTTGGCTTCCACCGCCTGGTGCAGACCGTCGGACCAGCGGCGTCCCGGCATCAGGCGCCCGGTGAATTCATCAACGATGATGACTTCGCCGTCTTTCACCACATATTCCACATCGCGCTTGTAAAGCGCATGTGCTTTGATGGCGGTCTCGACGTGGTGCTTGAGGTCCCAGTTCTCAGGATCGGCAATGTTGCCGATGCCCAGACAGCTTTTCGACTTTTTCCCAGCCTTCGTCGGTGACCGTGATGTTGCGATGCTTCTCATCCACCACGAAATCGCCGGTCATACTTGTGCGGTTCGCCGGGCGCGGTGTCGATTTCTTCGCCCTTTTCCAGCTTGGGAATGATCCGGTTGACCTTTAATATTTGTCGGTCGACTCTTCGCTGGCGCCGGAGATGATCAGCGGCGTACGGGCTTCGTCGATCAGGATGGAATCCACTTCATCGACGATGGCGAAGTTGTGTCCGCGCTGCACGCAGTCTTTGCAGATCGAACTTCATGTTGTCGCGCAGGTAGTCGAAGCCGAACTCGTTGTTGGTGCCGTAGGTGACGTCGGCGGCATAGGCGTCGCGGCGCTCCTGGTCATCGAGGTCGTGGACGATGACGCCCACTGTCAAGCCCAGGAACGATAGAGCTTGCCCATCCATTCGGAGTCGCGTTTGGCCAGATAATCGTTGACAGTGACCACATGCACGCCGCGTCCGCTCAACGCGTTGAGATAAACCGGAAGGGTGGCGACCAGCGTTTTGCCTTCGCCGGTCTTCATTTCTGCGATTTTGCCCTGGTGCAGCACCATGCCGCCGATCAGCTGCACATCGAAGTGACGCATGTTAAGCACGCGGCGTCCGGCTTCGCGACAAACGGCAAAGGCTTCCACCAGGATTTCGTCGAGCACCTCGTTGCAAAACTGGTAGCGTTCGGTATCGAGTTGCTTCTGGCGGTCAAAATCAGCATCGGGCTCGTCGGGAATGGCGGCCAGCCGTTCCTGCATAATGCGTGCGGAATTCATCGGTCTTGGCGCGCAATTCGTCATCCGAGAGCTTGCGCATGGCCGGTTCAAGCGCGTTGATCTCTGCCACTCGGGGCATCAAACGCTTGATTTCACGCTCGTTTTTGGTCCCGAAGACCTTGCCGATTAAGGTATTAATCAAAGCTTGCAGTTCCTTTGGAGGACACTAAATCCCTCTCTTTAAGAGCGTAGCATATTAGATGCCGAAGCTGACGCCCAGTCGCAAGCAGTTATCAGTTCAATTCGTGCTGACGGCAGCCTAACCCACACATTACTAGTTATTTCAGGTATATTCTCCGCGACCCATGCCGACCTTTTACGACCGCTTTGTTGAATGCGAAGAACGCTGGCCGGACAATGTTGCACTCGAAATCCAGCGAGGCTCGGAGCTTAGAGTTACTCCTATGCCGAATTGCGGCGAATGGCAGAGTCGGTTGGGCGATGGCTGCATGAGCAGCAGCTGCAGCCTGGATCGCGCTGCGCTATCTTGGCGGATAACCATCCGCGATGGGTGGCAGCTTATCTCGGAATCATTGCTGCTGGGCATACTGCCGTGCCTAGCAATACGATGCTGGTTCAGGTATCAGGAAAA
>CAWBXL010000250.1:0-9364 GCA_963792305.1 uncultured Acidobacteriaceae bacterium
GTTCACCCGTCACTAAATTCTGTGACAAATAACCTTAGCTTCTATGCCCGATACGCCTACACTTCCCGAATGGGGAGCCTAAAACAAAGGGTTTCCTGGGCAAAAAGTTTCTGTTGCACGGCTTTCGAATTTGGGAACGTGGATTGCAATGTTCCCTTTGTGGATGCCCGAGATAGCGTGTAGGGGCCTGGATTGAAACTGCTTCCCCTTGTCATTCCGAGATTTTGAAATGAATGCTGTGACGCAATGGCCGATTGTCCAGAGTGAACCTCAGCCTGATGCCGCTATGCTGAATACTGCCTTCGAGGTTTGTCCTGAAGGTTTGGCGATTGTTGAAGACGGACGCATTCTTTATGCGAATTCTGCATTTGCCCGGTCGCTGGGATTTTCCTGGGATGGGTTGGTGCGGGGGAGAATTCTGGCTGAGTTGATTCCAGATGTTCCCGCTGCGGTGCAAACTGCTTCGACTGTTTTTCATGAGGCGGGCCGCGATTTAACCATTGTCACCGCACACCGCTCTGTACCTAACAAACCCAAAGGGCAGAATTCGGTTGCGCTGGAAACCATGGGGCGGCTGGTCAGCGGGGTCGCGCATGATTTCAATAATCTGCTGACTGGGATTTTGCTTTACTGCGATCTGTTGATCGCAGCGCTCGAAGATCGTCCACGCTTGCAAAGCCAGGTAAAGGAAATGCGTGGTGCAGGGGAGCAGGGTGGGGCACTAATCCAACAGTTGTTGACGCTGGCCCGGCATCAGGTGGCCGCGCCTCGTCCCATTTTGTGGAATGACACCATTGTTGGGCTGAAGTCTTTTTTGCAGCGACTGATTGGCGAGAACATCGAGTTGACTGCTGAGCTTGACCCTCAACTTGAGCCGATACAAATGGATCCGTCACAGATGCAGCAGACCATTCTTAATTTAGTGCTTAATGCGCGGGATGCCATGCCTGACGGCGGCAAGATTGTACTGGCGACCTCCAATTGCAAAAACAATGGTGCAGCGCGAGCGTCCACCGTGGAGTTCAGCGTGAGCGACTCCGGCTGTGGCATGGATGACGAAACCCGCGCACACATCTTCGAACCGTTTTTCAGTACTAAAGGCCCAGGGCGAGGAAATGGACTGGGATTGGCTACGGTCCACAATATTGTCGCGCAGCATGGCGGGACTATTCAGGTTGAAAGCGTACCGGACCATGGCACGCGCGTAGTTGTGCGGCTGCCACGGCTGCCCCGAATTCATAAATCGCAAGGGAAGAAGAGGTCACATCCATGAGTACCGCTCTGGTCAGTGCCAGCACTTTTGTTCCACCGCAAATTGAAGGCGCAAACTTTCTTAACCTGATGATCATTGATGATGAGCGGTCCATCCGCGAAGTTTGTAAGGAGGTGGCGCAGTCGATGGGATTCAACAGCTGCGTAGCGGACTCGGCCGAGCATGGGTACCGGATGCTCGAGACGCAGAACATTGATGTAGTTTTGCTGGATCTAAAGCTGCCGGGCGCGGGCGGGCTGGAAGCCTTACATCAGATTAAAGCGCGGCGTCCTGATGCGGTGATTGTGGTGGTCACCGGCTATGGGACTGTGCAGTCAGCAGTGCAGGCTATGAAGAATGGAGCTTATGACTATGTGACTAAGCCATTCAGCATGGAAGAACTTCGGTTGTTGCTGGAACGCGTGGCCGGAGTATTAAAACTGAAGACCGAGAATCGTATTCTGCGCGAGAAAGTGAAATCCAAGCAGGGATTCGGCGGGATTGTGGGGCGCGCGCCGGAAATGGAAAAGCTTTATCGCATCATCGCCAAGGCTGCGCATAGCACGCATCCGGTATTGATTCTTGGGGAGAGTGGGACTGGGAAGGAGATGGTGGCTCGATCCATTCATTTCTCCGGACCATACCGCGACAAGCCATTTATTCCCGTGGATTGCGGGTCACTGGTCCCTACTTTGATCGAAAGCGAACTTTTTGGCTATGTGAAAGGTGCGTTTACCGGAGCTGTGCAGTCAAAAGATGGGTTGCTCGCCATTGCCGAAGGTGGAACTGTATTTCTTGACGAAATTGGGGAACTGCCCATTGATTTGCAGGCCAAGTTGCTGCGGTCGATTCAGGAGAAGGAAATTCGTCCGGTCGGCAGCACCAAACGCATTCCGATTAACGTACGAATTCTGGCAGCCACTAACCGTGATCTGGAGCAGGCGGTTTCACAGGGAGCGTTCCGGCGCGATCTTTATTTCCGGCTGAATGTTTTGAGTTTGAAAATTCCGCCGTTACGGGAGCGGCGTCAGGATGTGCCTCTGCTGGCGCAGTACTTCCTGGATCGCATGGCACGGGAGACGGGGCAGGAACGCATTTTGAGTGATGACGCGGTAAAGGTCATGTTGGCTTATGACTGGCCCGGCAATGTGCGCGAGTTGGAGAATTGCCTTGAGCGGGCTTGTGCGTTGACGACTGGGCCGATGATTCACGTGGCCGATTTGCCGACTTCGATCCACGGAGTGGGGGACTCGGAATCAGGGATTGGGGAAAGTTCATCCAGAATTCTGCCGATAGCAGAGATGGAGAGGCAAAGCATCCTGGCTACGATTGCGCAGCTGAATGGGGACAAGCTGCAAGCCGCGCGGCTGTTGGGAATCGGTAAGACGACGCTTTACCGCAAGCTCAAAGAATACGGTGCGCAGGTTTAGGCAAAAGCGCGTGTGAATCGTTCTTAAACGGGAGCGTATAGAGAGACATGTCCTAACAAGCTGTTTGTTTCGAGTTGATTAGATATGGCGAGCGACGTGCCATTCAATTTGTATGATTTTATTGATAACGCCTTCGGCTAAAGTTCAGGAATGCACGAAGGTTCTGGAAGAAGCCACTTCTGAAACCATGCAGGTAGCGCCTACCTTGCGTCAGGCCGCCGCACACCTGCGTTCTGAGGAATACTCCGTTGTTGTGCTCGACCAGTTTTTGGTTGAAGCCGAACCGGAGGAGAGCGATCTGATCCTCCAACATATTGGGCCGGCCGTGCCGGTGTATGCCAACTTCGCCATCAGTGGGATTGACCGCGTCGCACGCGAGCTTCGGGCTGCGCTTAACCGTCATAAGCGGGAAATTGTTGTGGCACGGCAGTCAGCGGAACAGACGTTACGCAGCGAACTTAAGGGAACACTCACGGCATTGATGCTGTCTTGTGAACTGGCTTTGCAGGCGACCGATCCGGCTACAGTGGAGAACAAGATTCACCAGGTATACGAACTTGCAATGGAGATGCGTTCGAAACTTGGCATTACTGAAGGCGATCACGCACTCAAAGCCAGCAACTGAGAAATTTCCACATTTATTTTTCCTTCTTCCTTCTTTCATCTTACATTCACAGAGCCGTGACGAGTCTGCAACATGGTGTGGCTAGGCTTTCCCCCAGTTGGAAACTTTTTCCATCGGAGGGAAACATGGCACTTACATTCATCCTGCGAATGTCGCGCAAAGTACTAGGCACATTCCTGGTCGCCACCATGTCGCTTAACGTCCCAGCATTCAGCCAGGGCAACCAGGTTGATGCAATTGCGGATCATCAGAGAACCGAGACTCCTATTAAGCATGTGATCGTCCTCATTGGTGAGAACCGCACCTTCGATCATGTTTTCGCAACCTATGTACCGAAGAGTAGAGATTCGGTCTCCAACCTTCTATCCAAAGGAATCATTAATGCCGACGGCACGCCCGGTCCGCACTTTAAGCGGGCGCAGCAGTTTCAGGCAATTCCACCGTTCCACAGCAAGTTCTTCATCAACCTGGATAAGGATGACAAGATTGCTTACGATGTGCTGCCGGCACCCACTTTGAATTTCGCGCCGGTGAAGACGACTTTCCCTCCGGGAACACCGACAGCCTTGCTGGGGGCGGTTGAGCCAATATTAGACCCCGCTGCTTTGAACTTGCTCACAACCGGCGCGGCGAGTGAATTCACGCAGACTTTTGTTCAGCCCGATCCGGACACGCGTGTGGACAATTACAATGCGTTGCCCAACGGGCCCTTTCCGTTAAAGGGAGTGAAGCTGCCCTACGATTCTTACACTGGGGATACGACTCATCGTCTGTTCGAGATGTGGCAACAATCGGATTGCAACATCCGCTTCGCTACCCGCCAGAACCCTTCCGGCTGCCTTAGCGATCTTTATCCTTATGTCATCACCACCTACACCAATGTTCTTGATCCAGCTGACAATCCTCCGGCAATCGATGACAACGGCGGCGGCAACTCCATGGCGTTTTACAACGTCCAGGAAGGTGATGCTCCGGTACTGAAGAGTCTGGCTGATCAATACTCCATGAGCGACAACTATCATCAAGCGTTCATGGGAGGCACGGGTGCTAATCATGTAATGCTCGGCACCGGCGACGCGATCTTCTGGACGGATGGTAAAGGGAACCCGACGGCCCCACCGTCGCACATCGCCAATCCTGATCCACAGCCAGGAACTGACAACGTCTACACAGTGGATGTGGGTTTCGACGGCAACTTCACGGAGTGCGCGGACCGCAACCAGCCCGGCATCAAGCCGATCCGGGACTACTTGAAATCATTGCCGTACCGGGCTGATCCAAATTGCCAACCGGGACACTTCTACATGGTCAACAATGATTCTCCGGGGTTCCTGCCTGATGGCACGGTTGACACTGCGGGCATTGCCAAGGGCGCATCGGTTCCGCCCGTCAATGTGCGTACGATCGGTGAGGCGCTCAACGAGAAGAAAATCTCCTGGGCGTACTACGGTGGTGCTTACAACGCTGCGGTTGCGTTCCAGCACGATCCCACCAACCCGAGCCCGCTGGTGCAGATCGGGCAAGCCTACTGCAACATTTGCAACTTTGAATCCTATGTCCCAGCGATCATGGGCGACCCGGCGCAACGTGCGGCTCATATTAAAGATGCGACCGACTTCATTGCTGCTATCGACAACAACGCGTTGCCCTCAGTGTCGTTTGTAAAGCCGGATGGTTTGCTCGATGGCCACCCGGCTTCCTCGAAGCTGGATTTGTTTGAGGGGATGGTCACGAACATCATGACGCACCTCAAAGCCAATCCGCAGTTGCTGAAGGACACAGCGTTCATCATCACCATGGATGAAGGCGGCGGTTACTACGACTCCGGCTACATCCAGCCCCTGGACTTCTTCGGCGATGGACCGCGTATTCCGCTGATCATCGTTTCGGACTGGACCAAGGGCGGCCACATCAGCCACACCTACACCGACCATGTTTCGATCTTGAAGTTCATCGAGCGTAACTGGCATCTGAAACCGTTGACCTATCGGAGTAGGGACAACTTCCCGAATCCGATTGCCACCCGCGACAATCCCTATGTGCCGTTGAACAGCCCGGCCATTGGGGATTTGTTCGATTTGTTCCATTTTGATCGGGGCCATGATAGGCACTAGCTTGGCATAATCACCTATAAATTGAGCTAAACGGAGCCGGCTCTTTATCCCTTAATGGGTCGGCTCTGTTTATGCGCAATTTTTTGCAACTCCATCCGTATTCTTAGAAATCTATTACTCCAAATTCGTTTTCCCCGCTAAAATGTTATCCATTCGGAACTGCCGGCCCGACTAAGGTGGTTCTGTTTTCCAGGTTCTGAACGTGCACGTTCTTGTCACCACCGACACCCTAAGCGGCGTGTGGACTTACACGCGCGAGCTGGTTACTGGGCTCGTCAGCCGCGGCATGCGTGTCACTCTTGTCAGTCTCGGAGAAATTCCTCTTCCTGATCAGACTTCATGGATGGACCATCTGCACGGGTTGGAGTATCACCCGACTGCTTTCCGGCTGGACTGGATGCAGGAAGGCGAGATGGACTTTGAGGATTCATCGGCGTTTTTGAAGACACTGGTCCAGGAGTTAAAGCCTGACCTGTTGCATTTGAATCAGCCTTGCTATGGAAGTCTTGCCGTTGATGTTCCGCGGATTGTAGTCGCCCATGGAGATTTGATCAGCTGGTGGAAGGCGGTACATGGGCACGAGCCTAAGCCAAGCCGGTGGTTGAGCTGGTATCGGTCGGCAGTTTCTCGTGGACTTACAGAAGCTGATGCCGTGGTTGCTCCGACTGTGTGGATGCTCGATACGCTGCATGGTTCTTATGCGCGTCCAGTGCGGGAGGAAGTGATTTACCACGGCCGTAATCCGATATTTTTTAATCCGTACGTGACGAAAGAAGATTCAGTGCTTTCGGTCGGACGCCTTGTGGACAGCGGCAAGCAGGTTTCGCTGTTGACGCAGTTTCCGCAAGCCATGCCGGTTTGTATTGTCGGGACCGAGGAAGTTCCTACCGCGCCGATTCGCGCGGACGTCAAAGTTGCGTTGGACCAGATTCGTATTTCGCTGAAAGGGCCGCAAACTGAGGCGCAGATGCGGTCTCTGTTGGGGAAGTCTTCTGTGTATGCAGCTACATCTCGCTATGAACCGTTCGGCATGTCGGCGCTGGAGGCGGCATTTTCGCGGTGCGCGATTTTGGCCAACGATATTCCGGTGTTCCGCGAAGTTTGGGGAAATGCTGCACTATATTTCCGCGCCAATGATGCGGCCAGTCTGGCCAGTCTGATTAAGACTTTGAATACGGACAGGGACATGTGCCGTGATTATGCCAACCGCGCGTTTCAACGGGCCCGGGATTGCTTTACAGCGCAACGGATGATTGATGAATATTTGGTGCTTTATCACGAATTGCTGAACGCCAAACGCGCAGCGGCGTAGTTTGTGAGCGTAGGATCTTCCAAATCAAATCTACAAAATCAAATCCCCGCTAAGCACAACTTGGACGGGCACCTATTATCCGTTTTCCAAAATCCAAGTAATATGTTTGGCGGGAATCAATCTATGAGACTGAGTTACCGCAGCTCCTTCCTTGCCGCGATTTTTATCACTTTGTGCTTGGCCATATCTGCCTCGGCGAAACCCAAGCCTTTGCAGATTTATTTCATCGATGTCGAAGGTGGACAGTCCACGCTGATCGTTAGCCCATCCGGGCAATCGCTTTTGATTGATACCGGATGGCCCGGTTTCGATGGACGAGATGCGAATCGCATTATTGCTGCCGCGAAAGCTGCGGGCGTGAAAAAGCTCGATTATGTGCTCATCACGCATTTCCACCGCGATCATGTGGGCGGAGTCGTCCAACTTGCCGACAAGATGCCGATTGATACGTTAGTGGACCATGGGCCGAACCGGGAAGATTCGGATGTGACGCGGGAGGATTATGCGGCCTATGAGAAATTATTGGGGAAAAGGCATCATCTCGTTTTGAAACCTGGCGACGGACTGCCCATCAAAGGGCTTACGGTACGGGCATTGGCTGCGGATGGGGAGCATATTGAATCTCCGCTGCCGGGCGCTGGAACTGCTAATCAATTTTGCGGATCGGATCCGCAGCCGCCAGCTGATGCGTCGGAGAATCCTAGATCGCTGGGGGTCCTGATCACTTATGGAAAGTTCCGCTTTCTTGATTTGGGTGATCTGACCGCTGACAAAGAGTTGGGATTGATGTGTCCCAATAATTTGATTGGGACAGTCGATTTGTTTCTAGTGAGTCATCACGGCACAGCGTCGTCTGATTCAAAGGCGCTGGTGCATGCGATTCATCCCCGCGTGGCTGTGATTAATAACGGAGCACACAAGGGAGGCAGCGCATCGGTCTGGCAGACGGTGCATGACTCTCCGGGCATCGAGGATGTCTGGCAGCTGCACTATGCCGTGGGCGCAGGCGCCGATCACAATGTGGCGGAGAAATTTATTGCCAATCCGGATGAGAAGAATGATGCCGGTAATTATATTGAGACTTTGGCACAATCGGATGGAAGTTTCGCGATCGTGAATTCCAGAAATCATGAGAAGAAAAACTACAGCAAATAATGTGGAGGAAGATTCACGCGGGCCCATATTTCACGCTGGATTTTGAATCCCGATCATGCACATCACGCTGCAAGCTCTTACGAAACACTATGGCAAGGTTCGCGCCCTCGAGAATGCTTCCCTTGAAATTGGTGCGGGACAAATAGTCGCGGTCTTGGGAGCCAATGGAGCAGGGAAAACCACTATACTTCGATGCCTGAGCGGCATCGTGGCTCCGAGTTCCGGAGAGATTCGTTATGACGGAGAAAAATTCTTTCGCGGTAACATAGCCCTTCGCCGGCGGTTAGCTTATCTGCCGGATTTTCCGATTGTATTTCCGCATTACACCCCGCTCCAGCATATTGGGATGGTTCTGCGTCTGTATGGAGCTGACGCTGCCGGCATCGAGCCAAAAATAGGAAGCTTGCTTCGCGGGTTAGATTTGCTTCCTCTTATTGATACACCTATGAGCCGGCTCTCGCGCGGGCAGGGTTACAAGGCGGCCTTAGCGGCATTATTGGCGGTGGATCCAGAACTTCTTTTGCTGGATGAACCTTTCGCCTCGGGCATGGGTCCTAATGGCATTACATTTCTTAAACTGGAAGCTCGGGAAGCTGCGAAACGCGGACGCACCATCCTGTATACAACGCAAATTTTAGACATTGCGGAAAAACTTTCTGATCGTGTTTGCATAATTGGCCGCGGCGAGGTCAAACACTATGCGCCCCTTTCTGAATTAAGGGCTGCGGCGAGTACAGACCAGGAGGGGGCAGTACTCGAAGCACTATTCCAACAGTTACGGGAGACTCCGCAATGAGACTAAACGCTCCGGAGCTGGAGAACGCGATCCGGCGAAGCGTTCTTACGGAAATGCGCGCTGACAAGTCGCTTTGGAAAGACTACAAACGACATCGCCAACGCTGGCTCGGACGTAAGTTAAACGCCTCGAATAAGGGTGCACTGTTGTTCGCGTTTATTTGGATGGGTGGCATTGCTGCAGGGCGTGCGCAAGGGCCCAGCCTAGCTCTGCTGATGCTTGCCCTTTATGCCACGGCCACTACATTATTTCGCGGCTCGAACTTCACTATCAATGTTCTTCGGGGATTTGATCGCGTCGTCCTCCTGCATTTACCGATGAGCGACCAGGATTTTCTGAAATATGAATGGGAACAATTTGCCTGGTCGTGGTGCGGGGCTTTTTCCCTTTTTCTGATGACGTATTCGATTGTCGTTCTACCCTCGGGGCCGGTCTTTGTTCACGTGCTCCAAGTATTTCTGATTGCCCTGTTGCAGAGTCTATGTGGAGTCAGCGCTGCTCTCTGGTTGTTGGCATGGCCGAAAAAATTAAAAGTAATGCCCTATGCATTGCTGCTCTATGGGCTGGCTTTTCTTTCACTATGGTTTTCCGTCTGGTTTCCGGAAACTGCCGTTAGTTTTTTATGGTCGGCAATTTTGCTGGTGCCTCAGGGGTGGTTAACGCACGCTTCCAGCGCTATG
>CAWBXL010000251.1:0-13605 GCA_963792305.1 uncultured Acidobacteriaceae bacterium
TTGATGGTGCTGTTATCAGCTGCACGACAATTTTGAATTCCCGCCCGTGCAGACACTCATCGACACCGTCAACCAGTTCGCCACTCTCGGTGTGCAACAACATGTTACCGAGATGGACGTCAACATCTACAGCGGCAGCGCTAACACCTCAATCGCAAATTACGATGAAATCCCACTCGACCGGCATGTCAAGGTGGCCTATCACTATCGTGACTATTTCAACGCCCTCAGGCAACTGAAAGGCAAGGTCACCTCAGTTTCGACATGGGGGTTGGCTGACGATAACACCTGGCTGAACCAGTCGGGACGGATCAATGCTCCATTGCTCTTTGATCCGCAACTCCTGCACAAGCTGGCTTACACGGCAATTGTCGATCCGCTTGATCTACCCGGAGCCGACCTGGCAATTACCAAAACCGCAAACGCGACTAGCGTGCTCAGCGGTGGCAGCATTACTTACAACACCACCGTCACCAATAACGGACACGATCCCGCCATCGCTGTTTCATTGCTGGACGCTCTGCCGCCTAACACAACGTTCCAGTCATTGACTGTCCCTGCCAGCTGGACTTGCACTACTCCAGCGGTCGGCAGTGGTGGTCAGGTGAGTTGCACCGCCGCTTCGATGGACAATGGAGCAACGGCGCAATTTGTGCTGGTTGTCGGTGTGCCTTGTGCAACGGCGAATGGAGCGCAGATCGTTAATTCCGCGGCGGTCAGTTCCACCACGCCAGATCCCAACGTCGCACCGAACAACACCGCTACCGTGGCAGTGACGGTTTCCAACCCGCCTCCGGCCATTCACAACCTGTTCCTGAGCCAATACATCCTGTTTCCGCCGAACAAGCGACTGGAGGATGTATTCCTCTTCTACAAGGTCAGCGATAACTGCGACGCCGGGATTACGCCTGTCGTCACCGTCACCAGCAATGAACCAGTCACCGCATTCGGAGATAAGACCTCTCCTGACTGGGTGGTGGTTAACCCGCACGATGTAAAACTTCGCGCCGAGAACAATCGCTTCGATCGTGGACCGAGAATCTACACCATCACTGTGACTGTCACTGATTCGGCCGGTGGCAAGGACAGTGATTCGCAGAAAGTGTTCGTGTTCTTTTAACCGACAATAGGTTCCGGACGGCCGCAGAATTTTTGTGTCCGTCCGGGAATTTACAGAGAATCATGAGCGCTCGAAGACAGTGCTCAAAACCGTTGTGCAGCAGAACTGGTATGATCTAACGCTGGCTTGATTTCGGCTGGAAAACTTTTTCAAAATAAAGGCATTTCGATCTTAATGGGACATCCTGCGCTTGATCTTTCTTCCAAAACTGCGGTAGTTATCGGCGGGACTTCAGGAATTGGTTTAGCTTTGGCCACCGGGTTGGCACAAGCCGGTGCGAACGTCGTGCCCACCGGCAGGCGAGTGGATCGCGTCGAAGCTGCCGTGGCAAAAATCATCAAGGCAGGCAGTAAGTCTCTGGCGGTGCCTACCGATATCACAGACCGCTCGAGCCTGGAAAATCTCCTCAATGCGACCTGTAATGAGTTTGGCAAGGTGGACATTCTGGTCAATTGCGCTGGTACCACTAAGCGCACGCCTACGCTTGATGTAGGGGATGACGAATGGAATAACATCATCGAAACCAACTTGACCGGCACCCTGCGTGCCTGTCAGGTGTTCGGGCGCAAGATGGTCGAGCGGAAGTATGGCCGCATCATCAATATAGCGTCGCTTTCTTCATTTGTAGCTTTATATGAGGTGGCCGCCTACTCAGCCAGTAAGGCTGCGGTCGCGTCACTCACGAAGTCTCTCGCCATCGAGTGGGCACAGCACGGCGTCTGCGTGAACGCCATAGCCCCAGGCGTATTTCTTACTGAGTTAAACAGCTCACTATTGACCGGTGGAACACCCCGCTCCAAAGAATTTCTCACCCGGACCCCGATGCGGCGCTTCGGGCAGGTTGATGAATTGGTGGGTGCTGCCGTATTCTTAGCATCCGACGCGGCCAGCTTCGTGACCGGACACGTACTGGCGGTAGACGGTGGGTTTTTAGCAAGTGGCGTAAACCAATAATTCGATGGATTCTCCAATCGTCTCGAAACAGACGACTACTTCCGTTCCGGATGCGCAACCACAGCGCGCCGGGTATTTTCGTTGGGTCATCTGCACCCTCCTTCTCTTAGGAACCACCAAAAATTACATGGATCGTCAGGTGCTGGGTGTGCTCCAGGTCACCTTGCAGCACGATCTGAAGTGGAATGAGATTGACTACAGCAATCTGGTGGCTATTTTTCAAGTCGCCTACGCTGCGGGCATGGTGTTGCTCGGGCGCCTGATTGATCGCCTGGGAACACGCGTGGGCTATGCCGTGGCCGTGATCGCCTGGAGTTTGGCATCCATGGCCCACGGTTTAATGTCATCCTTGTCAGGTTTTTTTGTGGCCCGCTTTGCCCTCGGATTCAGCGAGGCTGCGGTTTTCCCGGCAAGCTTGAAGGCCACCGCCGAATGGTTCCCAAAGAAAGAGCGGGCCCTGGCAACTGGAATCTTCAATGCCGGGACCAACGTCGGCGCTGCTCTTGCTCCTTTGCTCATATCATTTATTTTTATCCGATGGGGATGGCGCTGGACGTTTTTTGGAGTCGGTGGGTTGGGATTTATCTGGCTTGCTTTATGGCTGTTGATCTACCGGAAACCTGAAGATCATCCTCTCTGTTCACCTGAGGAATTGAAATACATTCGCAGTGATGTCATTGAGCCACCGGGAAAAATCCGCTGGCTGAAGTTATTGCCTCACCGGCAAACCTGGGCGTTTGCCTTGGGAAAATTTATTAGTGATCCAGTGTGGTGGTTCTACTTATTTTGGACCCCCGGTTTTCTTCAACGCACGCATGGGCTGAACATCATACAACTGGGTTTTCCTATCCTTGTTATTTATGTGATTGCTGACATTGGTAGCGTGTCCGGGGGCTGGTTGTCCTCAACTCTGATTCATCGCGGATGGAGCACCAACGGGGCGCGCAAAACCGCCATGCTCGTGTGTGCCTTTGCTGTGATACCAATTATCTTCATCGTTAAAGTGCATTCACTATGGGGAGTAGTCTTGCTGCTGGGACTCGCTACTGCTGCTCATCAAGGATTTTCAGCCAATTTGTTCACTTTGCCTTCGGATATGTTTCCCAGCAAGGCGGTGGCCTCGGTCGTCGGGATCGGCGGGATGGCCGGCGGAGTTGGTGGTGTGCTCTTTGCCAAACTCATCGGGTATCTTCTGCAATTGACCGGTAGTTACGCGATTCCATTTGCCATTGCCGGTTCAGTATATTTTCTTGCCTTGGGGGTTGTGCACCTTCTCGCTCCCAGGTTGGAAGTCGTAAACTTAAATGTGCAGGAAAGTTAGATAACCCATGTCTTTACAGATCAAAGCAAAAGATCAATGCCGCTGGGACTTGGTAAGTCTCGGCGAAGTGATGTTGCGTTTCGACCCCGGCGATCGCCGCATCTGGACCACACGAAATTTTGAAGTCTCCGAAGGTGGAGGTGAGTATAACGTCGCTCGCGGCCTGAAGCGCTGTTTTGGGTTGGACACCGCGATTATCACTGCATTTGTGGACAATCCAGTGGGGCGTTTGCTTCAAGATCTTATTTACCAGGGCGGCGTTGATCAGTCTTTGGTGCGGTGGGTGAAAGATGACGGTGTAGGACGTACGGTGCGCAACGGATTGAATTTCACTGAGCGGGGATTTGGAGTCCGCCCAGCGTTAGGGTGTTCCGATCGAGGCTTGGCTGCCGCGTCACAACTGAAGACTGGTGACATCGACTGGGATGAAATTTTCGGTAAGCACGGCGCACGGTGGTTCCACACTGGGGGAATTTTTTGCGCGCTCTCAGATACCACACCCGAACTTGCGATTGAAGCAGTGAAGGCTGCGCGCAAGCACGAAACCATAGTCTCCTACGATCTGAATTACCGCGAGTCGCTGTGGAAGTCCATCGGAGGGAAGAAGCGCGCACAGGAGGTCAATCGCCAACTGGCTCCGTTTGTGGATGTGATGATCGGGAATGAGGAAGATTTCTCTGCTGCTTTAGGTTTTGAAGTAGGCGGTATGGACGAACACATCTCCAACATTGAAGTTGAAGCTTTTAAGAAGATGATAGGTGCGGTGGTAAAAGATTTCCCCTTCAAAGTAGTCGCTACAACTCTCCGTAAAGCCAAAACAGCAACGCTGAATGACTGGGGAGCAATCTGCTATGCCGACGGCTCGTTCTATGAAGCCAAACATCGTGACAACCTGGAGATATTCGACAGAGTCGGTGGCGGCGATTCGTTTGCATCAGGTTTGATCTACGGATTCCTGAGCGGGCAAGGCGCGCAATGGGCAGTGGATTGCGGAGCAGCGCATGGGGCACTCGCCATGACCACTCCCGGCGACACCACCATGGCGACTTTGAAAGAAGTAAAACAAGTGATGGGCGGCGGCGGAGCCAGAATCGCGCGCTGAATTCAACCAGAATAAAAAACAGAAATGACCAAAGAAGAAGTCCGTAAAAAAATCGTTGATGTTGGAATTGTTCCGGTAGTCCGTGCGTCATCCGGAAAACAAGCGTTGCTCGCAGCGGAGGCAGTCTGTGCTGGCGGCGTCCCTATTGTAGAAGTGACCATGACGGTCCCGGGCGCGATTGATGTCATCGCTGAACTGGCAAAAACTTCGGGACAACAAATTCTGATTGGAGCCGGTACCGTACTGGACGCACAAACAGCGCAGCGTTGCCTGGATGCAGGCGCGGAATTTCTGGTTAGCCCCGGTTTTGATCTCGGGACCGTTCAGCTTGCGAATCGCCTCGGCAAGCTCATCATGGCAGGCGCCCTGACTCCTACTGAAGTCATTACGGCCTGGAAGGCCGGCAGTGATTTTGTGAAGGTGTTTCCCTGCGGAACGGTTGGCGGCGCGAAATATATCAAGGCACTAAAAGCGCCATTGCCTCAGGTGCCTATGGTGCCGACAGGCGGCGTGAATCTTGAAACTGCGGCAGATTTTATCCGCGCAGGCTCAGCGGCTTTGGGGATCGGCGGGGAACTGGTCTCGGCTTCTGCCCTTAAATCGGGCAATACCAGTGAAATTACCGAAGCTGCGAAAAAATATGTTGCCATCGTGCGCAATACACGAGACGAAACCAAGCCCTAGCTACTTTGCCACCGGTTTTAAGACAGCGGTATTGCGTTCATCGCTGGCAATAATTCGATAAAACTTTTTTAGCTCGTCGGCCTTACTAACCGGTACGCTCAAATCCTTCACTTCAAACGCTCGGCTGTAACGAATCACGTTGCCGGTGAGCACTGTTTTGGAATGGTAATTCGCATAACCATAGTCCACATCCACGGGTGGAGGTAAATCATCCACTTCGTAGCCTGTCGGAAGAGTAATTTCAAAAGTGTCCGTATCCCGTACCGGCCCGTCGAACTCGATGGGGAAGTGCCGTGGTTCTTTGGTTTCCATGATGCTGCTGCCTTTGCGTCCCAACACGCGAGGGCGTACCAGCAATAGGCCTCCGGCATTTTTGGCGTAATTGGCGGCTTCAAACGAATAATCAAAACCAAAAGGTTGGTCGGTTTGATGCAGGTTCACTACTTGGGCCTTAATTACGCGGAATGTCGAAAAAGAATCGGACAACAACGTTTCAATCGGCTTGATGCGTTCGCTGTCCTGCGCGACGGTAAGCAATCGTCCGCGTTGAATCCATGCCCGGTCTCCCAACCGGGTTTCCGAAACGTCGCCGTGCAAGGTGCCCGACGGATCAAGCGTCAGTTTGGCCGTGCGTTGAATGCTGTTCATTGCCGGCGACTGTTTGGGTAGCTCGACTAGTTCGCCTCCCTCAGGTGTTACCAGCAGTCCCCAATTCGCCTGGAGATAGCCTCCGATTTCACCAAAAGGAATTAACTCATTGGTCGGATCAAAAAACAGAATCTTTCCCAGCCGCGGATGCTGGATCGTTGCAATCAGCGTTGGACTGTTTGTGCCATCGGGCAACTTAATGGCGAGAATCGCATGGTTGAATCCGCCAACGTGCGCCGGAGTTTCTGGAGTGACGGCGCCGCGTTGCGTGTTAATGATCACGTAAAACGACTCGACACCCACCTCGTGCAACATGGAGCCCATCAACGTAGCCTTATCTTTACAGTCGCCGTACCGGTGGGAAAAGACTTCGGTTGCCGGATGTGGCTGCCATCCGCCTATGCCCAGCTCAATCGCCACATAGCGAATGTCTTTCTGTACAAACTCCGCGAGGGCCTTCATTTTGTCTTGCGGAGTTGTGGCCGATGCCGTGAGCGCAGCCGCTTTTTGCTTCACTTCAGGCGAAGCATCCAGCCGCCCCGTAATTAGATTTCGATACCAGGTCCCCATTTGTTGCCAATTGGAAAACCCGCTCACCGAAGGCCCGCCGGGAGGGTAGAACGACACCACCATCGAACCAGCGACACCGGCTATCGGTGGCATGTCTTCTTCACCACGGATTCCTTTTATGTCGTGCACTGACCATTGCCATTGATTACTTGCGCTGGAAACCGGTTTGACCTCGGGATAGTTGATCCAGAACGTTCGATATTCCCACCCCGCTGGCAGCTGCAATGAGTAGTGGCTTTCGCGGACCGGACTCTCCTCCTGGAAACTCCACGTGTCCTGTAGGACCATCGGTTGTTCATCTCTTTCGTATTCATATCCCACAATACTGCCCACGTCGGCGCCAGGTATTTCTATTGCCTTGGTCCTTACATCAGTGATCAGTTCGCTTCCTTCCACCTTCGGTAAAGCTACTTCGACACCATCTTTGTCTTTGATTTCGTAATCCTTGCCCTGGGCGGGGATAGACCAGCCGTGGAGGTGGCTGATCTTCTCATGGGAATTGAAGGAAACTCGGGCTATTCCCGCATCACGGCCGCCTGGTCTGAGGATTTTGTAAGCCTCGCGCACCATAGTTTTAATTTTATCGGCGGATTGCACTTCTACGATTTTTTCCGAATAGAGCAGCACAGTATCTGTCTGTTCATCGTGAGCGGGCAGCGGCGCGCTGACCAGCGCATGCATCCATTGCGGCGCATCGCCGGCTTGCGCAACAGGTATACCCGTCAGAAGGCACGCGGCCATTAAACAATGGGTCATGCCGCGCCACATTTTAGTTGCTTGCACTGGAAGCTCCTGGTTGCAGTACGACCTGCTGATCATCTCCCGTCCGCACCGTCATAAAAAAATTGCGTAATGCCGGGTAGGTCTTTTGATCGAGAAGCACTACATTCACATCCAGCTTGCGAGTCAGATGTAACTTATTTTGATCGAATGTTACTTTCGACATATACACGATCGCGCGTCCATCCACGTTTTGCTCCTGCGGTACCGTTGCGACCTTCCACCCCTCCGGCAATTCGATCGTCACATCATCTATTTTCTGTGATGGATACTGGAAATAGATTGAATAGAGCCGGTCGGCGTGGTCGAAGAGGTGTTTCTCCGTGGCTGCGAACAAGCCCGTGGGCAACAATGCCCGGCGGCCTGCATCCGTCACCCAGCCCGGAACTTTCAAATCAAATTCAGCTACAAATGTGTTCGAGGAAGAAGCCCAATCGGGTTTGTTAGTTAATTCCACGTCGACTGATGTCGGAATGTAATCTTTCGCCTCATCTTCCAGAAATTTTTTGCGGTTGGCATCATCTTCGTTACGTTCTTCAACTCTCCGCCGCTGCGCCTCCAGACCGGTATAGGTGATCGTCAGCTTTCCGTCCAGGCTGTCGGTGTCAGGAATCAGCTTCAAGTTCGCGCTCCGCTCTATGTGTGAAGCAGAGCTCTCGGGCATAGTTGTAGTGACCCAGGTCCCGCCGTCTTTATCAAGTTTTAACCCGCGCACTCCGGTTTCGATCCAGGGAAGAAGTCCATAAGGAGCGAATGCAGTGCCTGGGTCAAAATAAAGGTCTTTGCCGTTCAACTTCACCAGCACAACATTTTCATATAGCTTTTGGGACTCCATGGTTTCCGGATGGAAAAAATTATTACGACGATTTGAAGCCCATACACCATAAGCATCGAAACCGGCTGCCCGTACCAATCCCAGAAAGAGCCACGTCAGGCTGCGCCCGTCGCCGTAGCCCAATTTCCAAAGGGCTTCCACGTTGTCCGCGTCTTTCAGCTTTTCTCGCTTTTGCTGTTGCTGGGTTTTTTCCACTTCATAGGAGGTATTGCGAAACTGCTGTACCCTCGCATAAATTTTTTGCAGTTTTACCTCCGGAGGATCGTTCGGCGAAACAATCTGCGCGACTGCCTGTTCCATCGCTTTGCGTTTATTAATAAAGCTTTCTAAATATTCATTCCACGCTTTGCCGTTGATTTGCCAGTATTTGACTTGATCATTGAAAAATTGATCGCTGTAAATGAAATCTACCCGCGATTTAAGTTCGTTCTCGGGCGGCATGTAATCTTCCACCTGGAAGGCCGGTATGTTGGCTGCCTCCAGATGAATTAGCTTGTCCTTTCCTTCTTTGGGCTCGGTCGTTCCCAGTGGAAGAGCATGCCATGTCCACCGGCAACCCCAGCGCGAAGACGGATTCAGCGAGAATTTTGCATTTTTCGTAAACAGTTCATGACTGAGGATCCATTGTGAACCATAGATCCATGCAAATTTATTGGTGTAGGAATATTCAATAATGCTCCCGACCCGTACATCCGGAAGAGTCAGAGTTTTTGCCAGATATTTCACTCCTCTGGCTTTCACAATGGTTTTGTCGAAAGGCTTGCCCTCGAAGTTGGCGATGGTGCCGTCGGGACGTATCGAACGGGCTTTCAAATTAGTAATATTCTCGGCATCTTTTAAATACGGAATTTCGATGTCCGCATATTTCCGTCCTTCTTCAGTCAGGATCTTAATGCGAATGTAGGTATCCTCTTTACTGCCATAGTCGCCGTTGTCATCTCTATCAACTTCGCGAAACAAGATGATGGCTGGCGCGCCTGGAGCTTTAGGTTCGTTGGTCATCTTTAATTCATCTGGCGAAACCGGTTGGAAATCAATGCTGGCAATGGCAGGCGTGGTTTTCCCCACGATCAATAACAACGCGCTGCACAGGGTGAACGATGCCAGATAAGACCACCTACCAGTAGACAAAACAAGCCTCCTGAGATTTCGGGGGAGCGTACGAGCGGGGCCCAATTACAAATACAGCAACGTGACAATACTAAGGACGCCGTAAGTCGTCAAGAATCAAGAATGGGGTATCGGCCGTGTTCAGGAATGGCCTGCAAATTACTTATTATAAACGACTTACATCACTATAGCCGACGGTGTTTTAGTTGGCGGCGGTTGCGGCCCCCGGTTGTAGCACGGCCTGTTGCTCATCCCCTGTCCTCACCGCCATAAAGAGGTTGCGCAACACTGGATATATATTCTTCTCAAGAAGCAGAATGTTTATATCCAACTTGCGACTCAGGTGCAGCTTATTGTTGTCGAAGGTTGTTTTTGAAGTGTATGAGATTACATGTCCATCCGCAGTTTGTTCTTGAGGTACAGACGCGATCTTCCAGTCGTCGGGCAACTCAACGGTTATATCGTCCATTTTTTGCGAGGGAAATGCAAAATAAATGGGATGGATACGTTCAGCGTGATCGAAGAGGTGTTTTTCCGGAGCGCCAAAAATACCCACCGGTAACAACGACCGCCGTCCGGCGGCAGATGCCCATCCTTGAACTTTTAAATCGAATTCTGCCACCAGAGAATAAGACGACGCGTCCCAATCTGGCTTATTGGTAAGCTCTACTTCACTGGCTGCGGTGATATATTCTTTCACTTCTTTTTCCAAAAACTTCTTGCGCTCGATTGCATCTTGGTGCCGCTCTTCAAATCTGCGCTGTACTGCCTCCAGACCGGTGTAGGTAACGATCAACTTTCCTTCTAAATTACCTGTCTCCGGAATCAGTTTTAAGTTGCCTGTTCGATGGATCTGCGACACCGAGCTGTCGGGAAGGGGAGTTTTTACCCATGTCAGCCCATCCTTCTCCAACTTCAAACCGGGTATCCCGGTTGCCGTCCAGGGAAGCAGTCCATACGGGACAAACGGGGCGCCGGGATCAAAATAAAGGTCCTTGCCATTTAATTTGACCAGAACGACATTTTGGGAAAGCTTGTTAATCTGCATGCTGTCAGGACTGAAAAAATACTCGCTTCGATCGGAAGTCCATACCCCATAAGCCTCGAATCCAGCCGCCCGTACCAGACCTAGAAAAAGCCAGGAGAGGTCATACTCGTCACCGTACCCTGATTTCCAAACGCTCTCTGCTCTTTCGGCATCTTTTTGCTTTTCGCGTTTCTCCTGCTGTTCGGTCTTTTCAACCTCATAAGAAATGTTACGGATCTGCTGCACGCGTGCATAAATTTTTTGCAGTTTCGTTTCTTGGGAATCACTTGGTGAAACGATTTGTTCTACCGCTTGCTCCAGTGCTTTGTGATTGGAGACAAAAATTTCCAATGATTCGTTCAGCAACTTGGCCATTTTTCGCCAGTATTTATCAGCATCTTTTACCTTCTCATTGCTGTAAATGAAATCCACCCGTGCCTCAAGTTCATTTACGGGAGGCATGTAGTCTTCGGTCTGGAATGCTGGGAGGTCAGTTACATCCAGTTGTATCAACCTGCCGCTTTCTTTGGGCTCCACTGTTCCCGGAGGCATGTTGCGTCCGCTCCAGCGAATCGGCGTGCTGATATCGGGGTCGAGCGAAAATCGCGCTTTTTTAGTGAAAAGTTCGCTGCTTACGATCCATCGTGAATCGTAGATAGATTTATATATGCTGGCGAAATATGAAAAGCCGTAGATACGGCTGTAGGAGTACTCGATGATATTGCCGACCTGTACATCTGAGAGCGCTAGGGTTTTAGCCAGATACCGGATCCCTTTGCCTTTCACAATTGTTTTGTCAAAGGGTGAACCCGTGAAATTGACTATGGTCCCATCGTTACGTATCGTTCGTGCCTTTAAATTGACGATGCTTACGATTTTGCGATCATATGGAATTTCGATGTCCGCGTACTTGCGTCCTTCTTCAGTCAGGATTTTGATGCGAACGTATTGATCTTCGTAAGGGAAATCTACGGAGTCGTTCATGTTTACCTGCCGGAACAGTATGATCGCGGGCGCGCCGGGGGCTTTCGGCTCGCTGGTCATCTTTAATTCATCCGGCGAAATCGCTTGAAAATCTATGCCTGCAATCGCAGGGACCGTGATACCAAGAACCAACAGCAGCATGAATGAGGTACGGCGACACCGCATGTCAATTAGCAAGAGATCCTCGTATGGGGTAAATAAATAACGGTAGGGGCCCGATACAGCTACAGCAACGAGACAATACTAAGGACACCAGCCTTCGTCAAGATGAACAATGAGGCCTGGACCTGGATGAAAAGGGTTTTATAAACTGCTATTCTTCCAATATTCAGAGGTATTCCCAGACACATGAAAGCAATCCAGGTTAAAGCCCCCGGTGGTCCTGAAGTCCTTGAATTAGTCGATCTCCCAATCCCCCAGCCCAAGCCTAATGAAGCCGTGCTCAAACTCGCCGCCGTGGGCATCAATTTTATTGATGTATACCAGCGGGAAGGCCGCTACAAAGTGCCATTGCCTTTCACCGCCGGACAGGAAGGCGCAGGTACAGTCACGGCAGTCGGCTCGGAAGTGAAGTCGCTTAAGGTTGGCGATCGCGTAGCCTGGACGAGCGTTCAAGGTGGTTATGCAGAGTATGCCGCCATTCCCGCGGACAAGCTGGTCAAAATTCCCCAAGGCGTAACTGATCAGCAGGCCGCTGCCATCATGTTGCAGGGCATGACCGCACACTATCTTTGTTACAGCACTTATTCCGTGAAGCGCGGAGACACGGTTCTAGTCCACGCCGCAGCTGGTGGAGTGGGGCTGCTGCTGGTGCAAATGTGTCATAACCTGGGTGCGCGAGTCATTGGCACGGTGTCAACCGAGGAGAAAGCCAAATTGGCCCGCCAAGCCGGCGCGGACGACGTCATTCTCTACACACAATCTGATTTTGAAACTGAGACCAAGCGCCTGACCGATGGCAAAGGTGTAAATGCGGTTTTTGATTCCGTAGGAAAAACTACATTTGAAAAAGGCCTCAACATTCTGAAGCCGCGGGGCATGATGGTACTTTTCGGCGGCTCCAGCGGCGCCGTACCGCCGTTTGATCCCATAGCTCTTTCAGCAAAAGGATCGATCTTTCTGACTCGCCCTACACTGGGCCACTACACCGCGACTCGCGATGAACTGGAATTCCGGGCAGATGCGGTCTTCGGCATGATTGCTGCGGGAAAACTCAAACTTCGCATTGAACATACCTATCCGCTTGGCAGGCCCAGCAGGCGCACCGGGAACTCGAGGGGCGGAAAGACGACCGGAAAGTCGTTGTTGCTGCCGTAAGCAACATTCGTACGTAGTTCGCCTTCGGGACCCGTTTCTAGCTAGTTCACGGTGAAAGCCGCTTTACTGGCGACATCTCCCACGGTTACCACGACATCGCCCTTGGTTGCGCCGGCGGGGACTTTGACCATGATAGAACTGTCGCCCCAGGCAGTGACTATTGCTGTTACTCCGTTGAAGGTTACGGTGCTGCTGCCTTGAGAGGCGCCAAAGTTACTGCCCGTGATTGTCACAATGTCCCCGACTTTGACATTTTGGGAAGATAAGGTGATAGCTGGACCAACTTTGGTCGCAGGCTTCGTTGTCGGCGCGGGGTTTACTTCCTGCGATGTGACGGTTGGGTCAACAACGACGCGCTGAATATATTCAATCATGTCCCCAACCAATACCAAGTCTCCCAGCAAGATTTTTACGATAGTTGGATCGTTGGATCTTGAGCAATTCTTTACATCCGCAGCAGCGGGGGGAATGTCTTTGCCGTCTGCATTTTTAGTTGTCAACAGGGCCGTGCATTTTTCCTTGATCGATCCTGCGATCAGGCCCTTATCGACAAATACGATCATTCGGACCTGTGTGTTATTTGGAATAAGCTTTCCATCGCGAAACGCCTGGTCGTCCAAATTGCCGAGTTCGCGCACGGTCAAATCTGGCGCGACCATGTCAATGGATTGCACAAAAGCTCCGCTCACGATAGCTGCCCCGGTTGACCATTTCGCTTTGTTGGTGTCGTTATGAAAATAAGGGGTAAATGATGCCATGATGAGGCCTATGGATTGGATTGATTTATAAATCAAGTTACGGGCTGTCGTCCCCCCACCGGCCTGCAGCATCGATCGTGTTGTCTGATAGGCAATGTTCGGCGAGATTAAAGTTGCGTCATCGCGTATGCCATCTTTCCCGTGAAATGGATTTTGGACTTTGAACCCAACACCTGCAAGCTGAAGTTGATGGCTGCTGTTGTTCCCGATTTTCAGTTCAATGCAATACAGATATTTAGGAACGTGATTTCCGAATGAATCCGAACAGATATGCTGGCTGATTACATCCCAAAGCACATCGACTTCAGGAATTGAAGGCGTAGGGCCTGCGCTTGTATCCATCAGACCAAGAACGGCTGCCCCTTCGAAAGTCGGCGGGTGGGCTTTGTCTGGCT
>CAWBXL010000252.1:0-14632 GCA_963792305.1 uncultured Acidobacteriaceae bacterium
ACCCAACTCACCCAGGTATTGCACCAGGTTGTAGGTAAAGGAGTCGTAGTTGTCGAGGACAAAAACCATGGTTATCAGCTTACCGCAGTCTCGCCCGATTGTGGCTCAGTTCCCACGGTTGTGTGAGCGCCGACACGTAAGCGTATTTGGCGCACCTGGCTAAGTGCTTGAACATTCAATACTTCTCGATGAACCGGACTCGGCCCGCCGCTTGCACTTCTCTCAGAGCAAGCACTTGGAGTGCGGAGGAGCTATGTCACGTTTTGTCGCTAGCTGGTTGAGAAATGCGCTGTGTCCACGTCTAGTCATGGGATGTTTGGCCGTCATCACCGTTTTGGCTGGGCTTTGCGTTGGGCAGGAAGATATCAAACCATCCCAGGTTGGCGAAGGATGCCTGCTCTACAAGTCACCAATTGCCGGGCGCTATGAGTTAGTGCCGCTGGTCCATACAGACGTCGCGATTGACGTGCGCGGCCTTGTGGCCTCGGCCACGGTGACGCAACAATATTCGAACTCCAGTACTGCTCCCATCGAAGCTATCTACGTCTTCCCGCTTCCGCATGATGGCGCTGTCTATGACATGGAGATACGCATTGGCAATCGAGTAATCCATAGCGTGATTCGTGAACGCGAAGAAGCCAAGCGGGTTTACGAAGCTGCCAAGGCAGAAGGCAAACACGCGGCTTTAGTTGAAGAAGAGCGGCCCAACATCTTTACTACCTCGGTGGCGAACATTATGCCGGGCGATGAAATTGATGTTCGGCTGCGCTATGTGGAGCCGTTGCGCTGGGAAGACGGCCGCATGCGGTTGGATTTCCCCATGGTGGTTGGGCCGCGCTACATTCCGGGAACGGCGGAAGTGGGGCACAAGGGAACTGGCTGGGCCATGGACACCAATGCCGTACCTGATGCGTCGCGGATTACACCTACCGTCCGCCATCCGGAGAGCCGCTCCGGCCATGACATTTCGGTCAGCGTGGATTTGGACGCCGGATTTGAAACGGAATCCATCAAATCTATTTCTCACGCAATCAATGTGAATCGTTTGCCGGATGGACGGCAGCATGTGGAACTCGTCAGCGGCGCGACGTTGCCTAACAAGGACTTCATCCTGGAAGTGCAGCAGGCAAAGAGTGAGGAGCCGAAGACGGCGTTGTTTCTTTCTCCGTCAGGCTCAGGAGAAACTAATTTTCTGTTGGCAGCGTTTCCGCCGACGGTGCAGCCTGCCGAACGCACGCCAGTTGAAATGCTTTACATGATTGACGTTTCCGGTTCGATGGAAGGGACTTCTATCCAGCAAGCGCGGGGAGCGTTGTTGCAGGCGCTGGACAGGCTCAGGTCCAACGACCGCTTCGGCATACTTGCTTTCAGCAGCGGCTATCAGGAATTTTCTTCGGAAACATTGACCGCTACACCGGAAAATCTGGACGCTGCGCGCCGCTATGTAAAACATCTGGAAGCCGGTGGTGGAACGGAAATGTTGCCTGCGCTCGAGCATTTGATGAAAAAGCCGGAGATCGCCGGCTACATGCGCCACATCATTCTGCTGACCGACGGTGATCTCGGCAACGAAGAACAAATTTTCTCAGCGATGCGCTCCGATTTAGGTGGCGCGCGGCTGTATACCGTTGCCATCGGCAGCGCACCCAATCTTTTTCTCGCAACAAAGATGGCGCAATTCGGGCGCGGAACATTCACTCATATCGCTGACAACAACGAGATCCAGGACCAGATGTCGCATCTGTTCTCCAGTATTGAAAGTCCCGTCCTGACTGACGTGAAGCTGACTTTCACTGGAGTGGAAGTGACCGATGTTTATCCGGCGCGTCCCCCTGACTTGTTTTTCCGGCAGCCGCTATTGATCTTCGGGCGCATCTCCCAGGGACAGGTGGGTAAGTTGCACCTTACAGGCCGCGCAGGAAAAGAGCTGTATGAAAAAACAATCTCTTTCGACACCGCCAAGGCGACGTTTCATCCGGGCATCACAACTCTGTGGGCAAGGCAGCGCGTGGAAGATCTGATGGACCACTGGCGGCAGGCAGACCAGATCGGGCAAACGGAAATTCGTACCAGCATCATCACCCATGCGATTCGCTACCGGCTGGTCACCAAGTTCACTTCATTGGTTGCGGTAGAAGAAGTAGTCGTCAACCCCAGCGGACAATCCAATAAAGCAGCCGTTCCGACCGAATTGCCTGAGGGTATGCAGATGGATAAAGTCTTTGGCGCGCCCGCCACCGGCACTGCCGATGCTTTCTTTGAAGCGCTGGGATTCATGCTGCTGTGCATGGGCGCATTGGCAGTGTTCGTACTTCGTTGGGCACGTGCAGGGATACCGCGATGAAAGTCCTACGAATCATTGCGGCACTGGTCCTGATTGCCGGAGTCTGCCTTACTTCACGCGCTCTGTATTTTCATGCGAAGGCGGAACTGGCGGGCATCCTGATTCGCCGGGCGTGGAAGCAGAGCGTTGAGTCAGGCCAGCCTCATGCGCCATGGGCGTGGGCTGATACACATCCGATCGCTCGGCTGCAAATTCCGCGTTTAGGTTATGACGAGATCGTACTGGAAGGCGCTAGCCCGCGTACTCTGGCGTTCGGTCCGGCGCGATTGTTTAGCGGGGCCCGGTTGGGGGAATCCGGAAATCTGGTGCTGGCAGGCCATCGCACAAGTTGGTTCAAATCATTGGAAGGAATTGCCGCAGATGACAAGATTGAACTTGAGTGGTTTGATTCGCACCGTGGATTACATCAACGAACCTACACGGTGAGTGAGATTCAAATAGTCGAGCCTGATGAGGTAACGCTACTGGCGCCTACTTCTGAAGACGCGCTTACTCTGATCACCTGTTATCCCTTTGGGCGCGGTTTGCATTCTCCGCAGCGTTTTATAGTGCGGGCCTCGCCAGTGGAAGAAAATCGTGTGGCAAAGAATAACGATTCTCTGAAATAACCCTCTCACACAGATTAATAAACGTAATTCTTCAAGTAAAATTTCCGGCGTGCGTACCTATCGATTGATTGCCATCTTTCTTTTCGCCGCCGCGAGTGTAGTCTCTGCGCAAACCACAATGGCTCTTTGGCCTAATGGCACTCCTGAATCTAGGGGAGCGGAAGTTCCCGACAAAGAGTTCAAGGAGCCGGGCACTCGCATGGTGGCGGGAAGAGGGCTTAACTATGTCAAGGAAGTCAGTAAGCCGACGCTTACCGTGTATCGCCCGACCAGCGCCAAGGACACTGGCGCGGCCGTGCTGGTTTTTCCCGGCGGCGCTTATCAAAGGCTGGCATACGACCTGGAAGGCACCGAGGCATGTGACTGGCTGAATTCTCTCGGCATGACCTGTGTGCTGGTGAAGTATCGTGTGCCCTTCGATAAACACTATCCGGAGGTAACTGAAGATTTGGAAGATGCGCAGCAGGCGATGCGTATCACACGGTCCCACGCCGTGGAGTGGCATATTGATCCACAACGGATTGGCGCACTCGGGTTCTCAGCGGGGGCACATCTGTCTGTGATTCTGGGTAATCATCCTGACTTTAAGAAGGAAGGCGCGCCGGAAACTCCCGAGAGCAAGATTGATGCGCGGCCTAATTTTGTTTGCGTGATCTATCCGGGATATCTGTCGAACGCACCCGACCTTTCCACAGTTGCGCCTGCGCTCGGTGTCTCAGCCAGCACTCCGCCAAGTTTTCTTGTGCAAACCGCGGATGATGGTGCGCACGTCGAAAATTCCCTGCTGTACTTCAAAGCACTCAAAGATGCGAAGGTGAAAGCGGAGATGCATCTATTTGCCGAGGGCGGGCACGGATACGGCTTGCGCCCGGGGGAGCTACCGGTAAGCCACTGGACTGGGCTGGCGGAAACGTGGTTTCACACGATTCACGTACTCGGTGGGCCCTCTCAGCTACAATGATGTCAGCGCCAACCGGCCTGGAGTGCCACCAGTCTCTGCATGAGTAAGAATGATCTGAAACATCAAGTCGCCGAAGCCATCCACGCCTGTCAGGACAAGAAGGCGGAAGAAATCACCATATTGGAGTTAGAACAAGGGTCGGGGGCATTTACCGACTACTTTGTCGTGTGCAGCGGGACCAATCCGCGGCAGGTGCAGGCCATTGCCGATGAGGTGGAGACTCGTCTGGAGAAAAAGGGCATGCGCGTGAATCACATGGAGGGCTACAAGCAGGCGGAGTGGGTGCTGCTGGACTATGTGGATTTTGTGGTGCATGTGTTTTCCGAAAAGGCTCGGAAGTTTTATGAGCTGGAGCGGCTGTGGAAGTCGGCGAAACGGCTGGAGGCTTCGGAATGGAAAGCTGGGAAGACCGCTACGCCTCGGGTCCGGAAAAAGAAACTCGCCTAGTGTTTGGTTCTTATGATGACTTCCCCCAATTCCAGCGCGGCGTGGGGAAGCTCTAACCGCTTAGTCGCCTCGGAGAAGTGGAAGGCGAAGTCGGCGATCATGGGCGCTCCAGTTACGCAGGCGCTGGTCGAATATTCCCGTCCTAAACCCGGTATGACAGTGCTTGATCTCGGCTGCGGAACTGGGGAACCCGCCATCAGCATTGCGGCTTTACTCGGCTCGCACGGCACCGTAACTGCGCTGGATCAAAGCGCCGAGATCCTGGAGATTACCTCTGAGCGCGCACGTCAGCGAGGACTGACCAACATCACCATGCAGCAGGCGGACGCCAACCACCTGCCCTTTCCCGATTGCAGTTTCGATCTGGTCACCTGCCGCTTCAGTGTCATGTTTTTTGCTGAGTCCGCTTTGTCTGAGGCTTGCCGGGTATTGAGGTCTGGAAGCCGGGCTTGCTTTGCGGCTTGGGGGCCATTTGAACAACCCTACTGGTCCAGCATGATGGGCATCGTGCACAAACATATAGGAGGGCCGCTGCTTCCGCCGCAGCATGATCCTTTTAAATACTCACAACCGGGCAGTCTATCTGTGGTGTTGCGGAAAGCGGGATTTGCCGAGGTCGAGGAACAAACCGTGACCTTGCCCTGGACATGGATGGGAACTCCTGAGGATGCCTGGGAACAGGTCAAGACTGTGACTACGCCGTTCCAGCCCATGCTGGAACGAGTTCCTGCGGAACAATGGGATGAGATAAACCGCGAAGTAGTGACGGCGGTGCAGCAGTATGTGGTTGGGGACGAGATTCGATTTGGAGCAGCGATAGTATTGGCTGCGGGGACTAAGGGGCTAGCGTGAAATTCAAAATTGCCTGGATCGGGAAGAAAACGAAAGAGCCGGCGATTCAGGCGCTTACCGATGAGTATTTGAAGAGGATCGGACGGTATGTTCCGGTTGAGGGTGTTTCGCTTAAAGATGAGGCCGCCTTGAAGAATGTGGGGGGGCGAGGTATCCGTTCATTTCTGGTTTTATTGGACAGTCGCGGTAAGCAGCTTTCTTCGGAGGAACTAGCAAAGTTCTTAGGGAATTATCAGGACCAGAGTTCCGCGCCGTTGGTGTTTGTAATTGGGCCGGCAAACGGGTTTAGTGAAGAGGCACGCGGATCGGCGTCTTTATTGTTGTCTTTGGGGAAGATGACTTTGGCGCATGAGTTGGCCCGGGTAGTGTTGCTGGAGCAGCTTTATCGGGCGTTTACGATTTTGAAGGGGCATCCTTATCATTTGGGGCATTAGAGGGGTGCCGTCCCCTTCGACCGTGCTCAGGGCAGACTCTGCGGGACTTGGTCGTTTTGCGGCTTTGGAGTGCCGCTGTCTTGTCTTCCTGAAATCTGATCTTTATACAACCCCGTACCTTCGTGATGTTTCAAAGTACGACTCCAGCAGCTAGACTGGTTTTAATCCCTCGTGAGGTATTGCCGTGAAGAATATTTTTGAAGTGTTGCGCAGCAAGGAACAGGAAATTTCAAGAGTGCGGAAAGAGTTGGACGCGTTGCGGATTGCCGCGCGATTGCTGACAGACGATTTGGCTCCGGCAGCAGGCAACAACAAAGCAACCCATCTGGTGGAAATGCCGGACTCGGATGAATTGCTGGATATTCGGGTTTCGGAACAGCCTACTGCGTAACCGTGGCCTGGTAAGCTACGGCGCGCCAGGCTCCGTTTTGTTTGACCCAGACTCTTGTGTAGCGATAGGGGCCGCTGAAGTCCTCGCCGAAGTCGCTGCCTTTTACTTCTGCTTTCGCGGTTACAACAGCAGTTTCTCCGTAGATTCGCACTACGATTTCGCTTACATCAATAAATTCATAATGCAGCTTGGAGCGGCGGCGTACGTCTACCATGTCGCTCTTGGTCACAACCGTGCCTAGCGGGCCGATGGCGATGTAGTTATCGGCTAATGCTTGCTCGGTGAACTTGGTGTCATTGTGGATGGAGGCTTCTTTGGCGTGACGCTCCGATCCAGGACTTCGCGGATCATCTGCTCTTCGCGCGGACTCTTTTGCTGGGTGCGCTCAGTTGCGCTAAGCCACATGGAGCAGGACATCACAATGAGAATAATTATCGAGAAGGTACGAGGCATGGAGTTACCTCCGAGCGGACTTCTACAACCTTAGCTACGGATCGTATCTGCTAACGGTTCCGGAAATGTTACCAAGTTCGGAGACATTTCCCAAGCCCGGGAACGGGTACAATCAGGGTTCCTGTTTATGTCGGATATTCGCCGTGGTTTGATCATTGTGAACACCGGCCCGGGAAAAGGCAAGACGACTGCCGCCATGGGTACTGCGCTGCGGGCGGTGGGTCAAGGGATGCGGGTACTCATGCTGCAATTCCTGAAAGGTTCGTGGCATTACGGTGAACTGGATGCTGTGCAGGCTTTCGGTAACAAGTTTGTTATGAAGCAGATGGGTAGGGGCTTCGTGAAGGTTGGGGCGGAGAAACCTGATCCCGAAGACGTCAAGATGGTCGAAGATGCCTGGGCTGAAGCCGAATCGGCGATCCTCTCCGGCGAGTGGGATTTGGTGGTGCTCGACGAGATTAATTACGCTATTAGCTATGGAATGCTCGACCCTGCTAAGGTGCTCGACGGGCTGAAGAAGAAGCCCGAGATGGTGCATGTGATCTTGACGGGAAGGAACGCGCATCCGACAATTGTCGAGTTTGCCGATACCGTGACCGAAATGCGCCAGGTAAAGCACGCTTATGAGAAGGGCGTGATGGCGCAGCGGGGAATCGAATATTAGTCATTGGTCAATAGCCGTTGGTCGTTAGCCAAAGCCTTGAGTTTATTGCTAACACCGGCAGCACAAGGCCAACGACAAACGACCATCGACTAACGACTGTTCTTATGGCTTGGTTTAAACGCGAATCCGTTGAGCTGGATACCTCGGGCGAGAAGAAAGTGCGTACCGAAGGATTGTGGGTGAAGTGTGACGGGTGCCGGCAGATTATCTGGAAGAAGGATTTAGAAGAGAACCTGAACGTCTGCCCTAAGTGCGAGAAGCATTTCCGCATTGATGCGCGGTCACGGCTGGCTCAGCTTTTGGATGATGTGAACTACGAGGTGTTTGCGGCTGATCTGGTTTCGGTAGATCCCCTAAAGTTCGTTGATTTGAAGGCTTACTCTTCGCGCTTGAAGCAGGCTCGTGAAGATACTGGTTTGAACGACGCCATCATCTGCACCCGTGGGAAGATGAATGGGCGTACCGTGATTGTCTGCGCTTTCGAATACGCATTCATTGGCGGAAGTATGGGAGCCGTGGTCGGCGAGTCCATTACCCAGGCGATTGAGCGGCTATTGAGTTGAAAGTTCCGCTGGTGATTGTTTCGTCTTCCGGCGGGGCGCGCATGATGGAAGGTGTTGTCAGCCTGATGCAGCTGGCAAAGATTTCTGCGGCATTGGCGCGGATGGATGATGCCCGGGTGCCTTATATCTCAGTCATGACTGATCCGACTACGGGCGGGGTTACGGCTTCGTTTGCCATGCTGGGTGATTTGAATATCGCCGAGCCAGGGGCGTTAATTGGCTTTGCCGGCCCGCGCGTAATCGAGCAGACGATTCGGCAGAAGCTGCCGCAAGGGTTCCAGCGCAGCGAATTCTTGCTGGAGCATGGGATGTTGGATGCTGTGGTTTCCCGCAAGCAGCTTAAGACTTACATTTCGCGGGCGCTGGATTTCATGACGCCGGGCGGCGTCATGCCAATCCCATCGAGTGCGCCGCCGGAACGTATTGACATTAAAATCTAGCCCTTTAGACCTCTCCACTCGGATAGATCTGTTCAAACTTGATAATCTGGTTACTACCTCCGGCGTCGGATTTATGTCCTACGAAACCGCAATCGCCCGCATGTATGCGCTCGGCCATGAGTTGGCCCATACGCCATCGCATAAGTTTGATTTGGCACATATGCGTGTGTTGTTGGCTGCTTTGGATAATCCTGAGCGGAATTTTCCCGCGGTGTTGATTGCCGGTACGAACGGCAAAGGATCGACTGCGGCGACGCTTGCTTCGATTTTGCAAGCAGCTGGGTTGCGGACCGGTCTTTATACTTCGCCACATCTGGTGCGGATGAACGAGCGCATTCGGTTGAACGGTGTAGGAATTCCTGATGATGAATTTGCTCTGGTGCACGATCTGGTGGACCGCACTGCTGAGCGCCTGGTGGGAGAAGGTGAGCTGCCGTGGCATCCCAGTTTTTTTGAGATGTTGACGGCAATGGCATTTGAATATTTCTCCCGGCGGAAGATTGATATTGAGGTTTTGGAAGTAGGCATGGGCGGGCGGCTGGATGCTACGAACGTAGTGGAGCCGCGGATCAGCGTCATTACCGACATATCTCTCGATCATCAGAAATTTTTGGGGAATACCGTTGCTGAGATTGCTCGCGAGAAGGCTGGGATCATTCGCCCTGGCGGGGTTGTAGTTACTTTGCCACAGCAGCCTCAGGCTAACGATGTCATCGGGAATACGATTTTGGATTTAGGAGCACGCGGGGTGAACGCTGTGCCGTACGTGCCTCCGGTATCTCCGGCTAGTGAACAGTATTTAGTTAAAGAATCAAAACCTTTAACCACAGAGGGCACAGAGAACACAGAGGGAACACAGAGGTTTTTGTCTCGTTATCCTTTGCAAGTGATGGGGAAAGAGATTTTGGTGGAAACTCCCCTGGTGGGTCGGCATCAGCTGCGTAATGTTGCGTTGGCGATTGCTTCAGCGGAGGAATTGGCGCGGCAGGGTTTTCCGGTTACTCCGGAGGCAATTGAGCGTGGTATCCGCGAGACCCACTGGCCGGGGCGGTTTCAGGTTATTCCGGCGCGTGACGATTCACCTGAGATTGTTTTTGATGTGGCCCACAATCCGGATGGAGCGTGGGCATTGCGCTCGACTTTATCCAATGTTTATCCGGACAAGCCGTTTACTTTGGTGTTTGGGGCCATGCTCGACAAAGATGTTCGTCAGGTAGCAGAGATTTTGTTTCCTATTGCTGAGCGTGTGATCGCCACGCGGCCCGGGAATCCGCGCGCAGCTTCGCCGGAGCAGATTCGCGAAGCTGCCGGGCGCATCTCAGTTGAAATCGAAGACGCCACAAGCATGTCTTCGGCGCTGGCTCGGGCAAAAACTTCGGCTGGCGCCGGCGGTCTGGTGGTTGTGACCGGTTCGATTTACCTGGTGGGAGAAGCGATGCGAGAGCTGGGGTTGCGGCCCTAAGCCGCCGGAGTCATGGAAGAAGCTAAACTACAAGTTGGGCCTCGGGTCCGCACTGCTGTATCCTCGAAAAAGAAATACGGGTGGGCCAGCCGCCTTCGTTCTTACTTTCTGCTTGATCCTCTGATTTTTGCCCTGACGGGAATTTTGGGGTTCATTTCAATTCCCTTCTCACTTTTTGGCGACAAGGAAAAGATCCTGCATCGTTTTGCCCAAACATGGGCAAGACTGACGATGAAGGCTACTCTTTGTCCTTTTCGTGTGATCGGGCTGGGTAAGATCGACACTTCCAAGCCGTACGTTTATGCCGTAAATCATGCTTCAGCATTGGATATTCCGATTTTGTATGCCTACTTGCCATTTCAGTTTCGCATTCTATTTAAGAGCGAGTTGCTCTCTTATCCGATTGTGGGATGGCATTTGAAACGGTCCGGACAGATTTGCATTAATCAGCAACAACCAGCGCGGTCGGCGGGACAAATACGGTCAGCGTTGAAAGGCCTTAAGCACGGAATGCCGCTAGTGATTTTTCCCGAGGGCGGGCGCACACCGGATGGCGAAATCAAACCGTTTATGCCGGGGGCATTTTTTCTGGCGATCAAGGCGCAAGTGGATATTGTTCCTGTGGCTTTGGTGGACACATTTGATCTTTTGCCCATGAACACATATCACATTAAGTGCCAGCCACTGGAAATGCGGATGGGAGAGCCGATTTCTACAGCGGGGATGAAGCTTCGCGATATGCCCGATTTGTCCGCTAAGATACAACGCGAGATGGAGCGGCTTTATTATGCTGATCCGTACGTCCCCAACGAGTAAAATTAACGAGCTTGTAATAAATCTGCGATACAAGAGTTAAGTCCGATACGTTGATAAAGGTGGTAGCCATGTCTAACCTCGAACCGTCTCGGCCCGGTTCATCCTCGGAACCGTTATTCACATTGCAAGTCAGCAAACGTTCCGGCTGGTTGATTGCTTTCGCTTTACTCTGTGCCCTGGCATTTGTAATAGCTCGCAACCGGAACCATACGGTCGTGCAGCAAGCTCCACCGGAACCGGCGCCATCGCAGACAGCGCCTCCGATCACAGCGGTCGTGCCACAGGCAGCGCAAGATGCAAAACCTGTGGAAGTTGCCGCGAAGCCCGTGATCAACCATACCGAGAATTTGCAAGTAAGACCCGTTGCCATGGCGCCGGTAAACTCTCCGGTTGCGACTGTGATCTCAGAACATCAGACGCTTGTGCATGAACAGCTGGTAGTGGCGGCTTCTGAACTTGTTCGTGAGGTGAAACTTGTTGCCAAGGGGTCAGACACCAATGTGATCAACGGAGCTGGCACAACTTTTCCTGAAGCTCTCTATTTGAAGTGGTTCAACGAGTATCACCTTAAGCACCCCGAGGCCGAGTTTGCATATCAGGCGATTGGAAGCGGAGGAGGAATCCGCCAATTAATTGCCGGCGCGATTGATTTTGGGGCCAGCGATGTACCTATGACAGATGACCAATTGCACCAGGTGGACTTTTCAGTTTTGCATGTTCCTACTGTGCTCGGGGCCGTGGTACCTATTTACAACGTTGCCGGTGTGGAGGAGTTGCGGTTTACCCCCGAGATTTTGGCGGACATATATCTGGGGAAGATCATTTCCTGGAGCGACAGCAGAATTGCGGCGGCGAATCCAGGCGTGTCGCTTCCCAACATGCCTATGGTCGTAGTGCATCGCTCGGACGGCAGCGCTACAAATTTTGTCTTCACCGATTATTTGTCAAAAGTAAGTGCGGGATGGAACGACTCAGTGGGAAAAAACACTTCGGTCAAATGGCCAACTGGAATGGCGGCAAAAGGCAACGAGGGGATCGCCGGCCTAGTGCGGCAGATGGATGGTGCAATTGGGTACATAGATCTGATCTATGCGGAGCAGAACGGACTAACGTTCGGGAGCGTGAAAAATGCCGCAGGGAGATTTGTTAAAGCCAGCCTGGAGAGCGTAACCGAAGCAGGGGCCAGTGTGAAGGATATCCCTACGGATTTGCGAGTTTCGATCACCAACGCGCCCGGTTCGCGCGCTTATCCGATTGCCAGCTGTACCTGGCTACTAGTGCCTGAAGCGCTGGAGAATTCGGTCAAGGCAAAAGATTTGGCTGGTTTTTTGCGCTGGATCACCTTCGAAGGACAAGGCTTCGCTGTGCAATTAGGCTACGCTCCTTTGCCAGCAAATTTAAGAGTGGGAGTTCTCCAAGAAATTGCACAGATTCGGTAATTCTGTCTCGCGATTGAACTGTTAACTCATCGCGCAATTGCTCTCTGCGCGAACTCGGGTTATTCTGCAAAGCGAGTTCTATCTCCCACTCATGGCCAATCTTTTTGAGCAGCCCCGTTACATTGCAGTGGAAGGTCCCATACGAGTCGGTAAAAGCACGCTGGCGCAGGTTTTAGCTGAACGATTGAATGCGCAGCGTGTCATGGAAGCGGAAGACAATCCCTTTCTTCGGCCTTTTTATGACGGAGAGCGCGGGCCGCCTTTCAAGCCCAATTTGCATTTATGGTGCAACGCTTTGAAAGGCTGCGGGCCCTGGATATTGGGCCGCGCTCCCATAAGGCCGTGGTCGCGGATTTTATTTTCGAGAAAGACAAGTTGTTTGCCTGCCTGAACCTGACTGATCAGGAACTGGAAATCTACAACCGCTACTTCAATCACTTTCGCGAGCAGTTGCCTACTCCGGACCTCGTTATCTATTTGCAAGCTTCGCCTGAAGTGTTGCGCAAGCGGCTAAAGAAAAAGAACGCTCCTGGGGAGAAGGCGATCAACGACGATTATCTGGAAGAAGTGGTGAAGGCATATGAGCACTTCTTTTTTCATTACACGTCGTCGGATTTGCTGGTTGTGAATACCTCGGAGATTGACTTCGTCGAACGGAATGAAGACTTGCAGGAGTTGCTGAAAAAAGTCTCTGCACCGATCAAAGGGACGCAGTATTTCCTGCCGCTGGGTGGGCAGGAAGCGGCCAGCGCGTAGCTGGCTATGCGCCCGAGTATTTCGCTATACAATTAGTCTCTGCCCGGAGGCCTTATGCGCTCCTCAATATTAATTTTCCTGGTTGCGATTCTATTCTTTGCCGCTTTTGCTTTCAGTCAGGAAGAGCATCATCACGCGCTCACGGAAGAGGAAGTTGGTTCCGTCCATTTCTTCACTTCGTGTCATCCCGATTTGGCGGGCAATTTTAACCAAGCGGTCGCCTTGCTGCACTCATTCCAGTACGAACAGGCAAGGCAGGCTTTCACCGAGATCGCAGATCGAGACCCGCAATGCGCCATGGCGTTATGGGGAGTTGCCATGTCCCACTACCACGGACTATGGGAGAACGGAGACACAGCTGCCGGCCGTGTTGCCCTCAATAAGGCCAAGCAGATCGCCGCAAGCAATGCTGAGACTACACCTCGTGAGACTGCTTACATCGATGCACTGGCTGAAATTTACCGCGAAGACGGAAAAGATGCATATGCGCACGGGCAGGCTTTCGAGCAGAAGATGTCAGCCGTACAGGCGGCCTATCCGCAGGATGATGAGGCTGCGATTTTCCATGCCTTGACTCTGTCCATTACCGCACCCAAGACCGACAAAACCTTCGCCAATCAGCGGAGGTGCGGAGAAATCCTCGAACCGCTTTTTGCTAAGCAACCGCATCATCCTGGGATCGCGCATTACATCATTCATTGTTATGACAACCCGGTGCTGGCTGAAAAAGGCCTTGATGCGGCCCGGATGTACGCCAAGATTGCTCCAGCTTCGGCCCACGCCAATCACATGCCTTCACATTTATTCACGCGGGTTGGTTCCTGGGACGAGTCCATCAGTTCCAACCTCAAGTCGGCCGAACTGGCAGCTGCGGCCGAGGCTGCTTCGAAGAATGGGGAGGCGCGAGACCAGCGGCTCCATGCTCTGGACTACCTCGAATATGCGTACTTGCAAAGTGGACGTGTGAACAAGGCCAAAGCCGTGTTGAATGAGATGAACTCTTTGCCTCCAATTCCGGGGCTAACCCTCACTGGAGGTTATGCGCTCACTGCAATCCCCGCCCGGTATGAAACGGAGTTGGGCAATTGGAAAGGAGCCAGCCAGCTTCAATCCCGAGAGGAAGGCGTATCTTGGGCTCAAGCAATCACATGGACCGCAATTGGGATCGGCAGCGCCCGCTCGAAAAATGTTGAACGCGCGACGCAGGCCGAACAGAAACTTGCCACTCTTCGTGATGCGACTACAAAGCAGAACAACTCCTATTGGGCGAACCAGGTAGAGGTACAGCGCCGCGAAGTGGCCGCGTGGATTGCAGAAGCGAACGGGAAATCCGACGAAGCTTTGAAATTGGCCCGGTCGGCGGCCGAACTCGAAGAAAGTATGGACAAAGCTGCCGTCACGCCCGGGGCTGTCACACCAGCGCGGGAAATGCTGGCTGAATTATTGATGTTGCAACACCAGCCTAAAGAGGCTCTTGCAGAATATGCGAGTGTGCTCAAAACTGCTCCCAACCGTTTCAATGCTCTCTATGGTGCAGCTAGCGCTGCTGAGGCGTCCGGGGACGCGAGTCTCGCCAACAACTATTTTCGTAAGCTCATTGAGGTCGCAGTGGGGGATGAAAGACCGGAATTAAGCAGCGCTCGGAAGAAACTCGTAGCAGAGAAAACTTCAGCCCAATATCGCTAGGATTGTTGACCTTACGTACGTAACCATAAGCCGAATTACAAATGTCATCGACGGCTGATGCTTTAAGGCGTTAAAATAGCAGTCGAGCATCCTCTGGGGATGCGTACAGGCTCTATCCCGCCAGGTTGGGGAGGGGCACTGGAGGACAGTTTGAATCTTACCCCGATTGGCGAACCTCGCCAGAAAATTACTGTTGCTTCCCTGAAAGAAAAGAAACTGCGGCATGAGCCTATCTCCTGCCTGACGGCCTATGACTACGCCAGCGCCCGGCTGGTGGATGAGGCTGGCATCGACATTGTGCTGGTGGGTGATTCTC
>CAWBXL010000253.1:0-21777 GCA_963792305.1 uncultured Acidobacteriaceae bacterium
TGGCTTCCGACGCGGCGAATCAGTCCACATCTGCTGGAATCCCGCAGATGAAATTCTCGTTCCATGAAGCTGCGCTTCTGGTTTCTCCTGCCAGCGCGGCTCTGGATGACGGTGCTGCTGGTGGCGCCCCTCGCCATCGTCCTGGCGTATAGCCTTCTGACTCGCGGCGCCTATGGTGGAGTTGAAAAACCATGGACGCTCGAAGGCTACCAGCGCCTCATCGATCCCATTTACCTGACCATCCTGCTGCGGTCGTTCGCCATGGCGCTGGCAGCCACGGCGCTCTGCTTGATATTCGCCTTCCCCGCGGCGCTGTTCATTTCGCGCGCCACCAAACGCAAGAATCTGTATCTGCAACTGGTGATGCTTCCCTTCTGGACCAGCTTTCTGGTTCGCACCTACGCCTGGTTGTTTCTGCTGCGCGACACCGGACTGATCAACACTGGGCTGCAGAAGATCGGCATCATCCATGACCCGCTTCAGCTCCTCTACAACGATGGCGCGGTGCTTCTCGGACTGGTGTACGGATACCTGCCCTTCATGGTGTTGCCGATCTACGCCACGCTCGAACGGCTGGATCCCGGCACTCATCGAGGCGGCTGCCGATCTGGGAGCGCGACCGCTGGCCACACTGTTCCGCGTAATCGTTCCGCTGTCTCAGCCCGGCATCGTGGCGGGCTCGGTGTTGGTATTCATTCCGTGCCTGGGCGCATACCTGACGCCCGATCTCCTGGGCGGAGGCCGCACCGTGCTGGTCGGGAACCTGGTGCAGAACCAGTTCACCAATGCGCGCGACTGGCCTTTTGGCTCCGCCGTTTCCGTGCTGCTCATGATGCTGGTGACTTTGCTGGTCTGGGGTTTGCTCCGTCGTGAAAGTGAGCCCATGGCATGAGGCGCTGGCTGGCGGCATATGCGGTGGCATTCTTTGCCTTTCTTCATCTGCCGCTGCTCACCCTTGCCATATTCAGCTTCAATTCTTCGCGCTTCACCGTGTGGGAACACTTTTCTCTCGATTGGTACCGTGCCATTTTTCGGGATCCGCAGCTGGTTGACGGCCACCTGGAACAGCGTGGTTGTGGCGGTGATCAGCTACGGTGATTTCTACCGTGATCGGAACGCTCTGCGCTTACGGCCTCTGGAAGCGCCGTTCGCGCCTGCTCACCGGCACGTTGTATCTTGTCGCTGGTCACTCCGGAGATCGTGACCGGCGTCTCGCTGCTTGCTCTCTTCCAGTGGATGTTCCGCTGGCTGCACTGGCATCTCGGGCTTTATACCGTGATTCTGGCGCACGTGGCATTTTCCATCGCTTATGTGGTCATCGTGATCGCCGCCCGCCTGCGCACTCTCAGCCCGTCGCTGGAAGAAGCGGCCATGGATCTCGGGGCCAACGAATGGCGGGCATTCTTTTACGTCATGCTGCCGGCCCTGGTGCCGGGCATCATCGCGGCCGCACTGCTCTCGCTTACGGTTTCATTCGACGACTATGTGATCACCAGCATGGTCGCCGGAGTCGATTCGGAGACCCTGCCCATGGTCATCTACGCCATGGCCCGCCGCGGCGCCAGCCCGGTGATCAACGCCATCTCGGCCCTGGTCACAATTTTCTTCGGCATTCCTCATCCTCATCTCCGAACAGGCGCGAGAAGCATGAACCGGCGCTACTTTATTCTGGGCATGGCGGCGCTCGCGGGATGCGGCCGCGATCCCCGGCCGCGTCTCAACGTTTACAACTGGTCGGCTTACGTGGCGCCCGACACAATTTCCAATTTCGAAGATGAATTCCACGTGCGCGTGCGCTACGCGACCTACGAGAGCAACGAAGAGATGCTGGCCAAGGTGCTCACCGGAAATTCCGGCTGGGACGTCGTCTTCCCCACCCACACTCGCCTGCAGCCCATGCGCGAATACGATCTGCTGCAGCCCTTACAGCACGACTTGCTGCCCAACCTGGGCAACCTCGATCCGCGTTTCCGCAAACCAGTTTGGGATGGCGACCTGCAATGGAGCCTGCCTTATATGTGGAGCGGCACCGGCATCGCCTACAGCCGCGACCTGCGGCCGCCGGTTCTGGGCTGGAGCGATCTGTGGGACACTCGCGTGAAAGGCCGGCTGACCATGCTGGACGATCCCGAAGACATGCTCGGCGCATGTCTGAAAAAGATCGAGACTGTCTTTCAGCGCCACCGATCCCGACGAACTCAGACGGGCCGAGCAGGAGGCCATTCTGCAGAAACCGCTAGTGCGGGCATATCTGAATGCCGAGGTCCGAGACCAATTGGTGTCAGGGGATGTGCTGGCGGCCCAACTCTGGTCTACGACAGCGCAGCAGGCCATCGATGCGCTCCGCAATTGGCATTCGCTTACCCACAGGAAGGTTTCCCTCTTTACTGCGATTGTGCCGTAATTCTGCGGGAAAGCGAGCGCACCCAGTTTGGCCCATCAATTTCTGGATTATTTGCTGCGGCCTAAAGTGTCCGCAGCATCCGCAGATACACCGAGTAGCCACTGCGAACGGAGCCGCCAAAAGTTTCCTTCCCGAAGCAACTCGCAACAGCCCGACGCTTTACCCTCCGCCGGAGGTCCTCGAACGAGGAGAATGGCCACGGGCCCTGCCGCCAGCTGCCCAACGTTTGCGAGACAAAATCTGGACTGAGATCAAATCGTCTTAGAAGATCATCTAATTTTTATGTGGGAAATTTTTAATCGCAAGCCGCAAACCAAACAACTTGTAACCAAAGGCCGCTTTGAAATCGAGCGCGATAGTGAGGTGGCTTACCTCGAATACACGCTTAGCGGACATGTATTGGCCCTGATCCACACCGAAGTCCCGGAAAACCTGCGCAATCACGGAATGGGATTCGCTTTGGCCGAACATGCATTGAAGTGGGCCAGAGAGAACAACTTGAAAGTGGACATTGTCTGCCCAATCGTGGAGGAATACATCGCCAAACATCCGGAATACTCCGATCTGGTTCTGCGCTGACGATAGTTCCATTCCGATTGCGGGAATTTATCTCAACTTTTTTCTCATTACCCCGGCCTTTTGTTTCCTGTCCACTCCTAGATATTTCTTATGTTGAGGATAGATGCTGGCGCTGGCTCCATCCCTGGTTGACTTGCCCTTTCGCGGAGACCGCAACTATCTGCACTCTACGGATTTGTATCCAGCACTGACTGAATTCGCCCAAAGGCAATTTTCACCAGATGCATTCATTGCGAGCCTGACTATCCGGCAAGCAGTCAGCCATCAGGTACGAATAAGCCTTGACGGGCCCGAAGGATCGTTTGGCAGTTTTCGCGTCAGGCATGGGGCCAGTCAAAGCAAGGGTTGGCTGGTAGAAACCGATGAACCTGTTTTGTCTCGAATCCCCTTCGACGAAATTACAGCGATGCAGGCCGCCATCACCGGCCCGGGATTTGCTTTGTACAAGAAGCTATTACCGCACTATTCGATGTTCGAGCTACTGCTGATCTTGGCCAAGATCGTTTCCAGTCAGGAAAACAACAGCCACTGGTGGATTTGCCAGATCAATTTTCACTCTCCATTGCGCCAAATCTTCCCCCTCGAATGCAGGTTGAAGCGAAAAATTTCGCAACGTTATCTGACTCTGCACATTTGTCAGGCGGGCAAAGCGATTGGATCAGCGAGTGGCATCGTCGCGCCAAACTCAGCGTTGGCCGCCACGGGTGCTTTATGAACAGCGCAGCTGCGGGCCAAGCTCCGCGTCTGGCCCGCCCTGTGTCGTCCGCCCAGTTGCGCGCGCTTCTTGTCGGTCTCGACACTGTTATAGATATGCAAAAGCTCACCGACCAAACCCGCTTTCTGGATGCCGGCGCAGACTCGCTCGATTTTTTTAACATCATCGCTGCTATTCAGGATGCAGGCCAAATCAATATCCCCGACAACGAACTCGAACAAGTCGGGACCATAGAAAAACTAGTGCAATACCTTAATGCCAAACTCCCATGAGTCAGTTGCGAACGCGCCGTTTCCAACCTGGCGATGAAGTCCAGATCAGGGACCTTCTAATAAAAGTGAAGCGTGATGATCCCATGGTTCAGAATAAGTCACTCGACCTTATGCGCTGGAAGTGGTATCAGGCGCCCGGCGGCCCGATGGACAGTTGGGTGATTGAGAATGAACAGCCGGATGGTGCATGGAAAATCGTAGGCCATCATGGCCTATGTCCAACTCGGTTCACCTTCGGCGATCAAGACTTGCTCTGCGCTAAGACCACCAACACCATGTTGCTTCCCGAATTTCGTTCCAGGTTTCTCTACCTGCGGTTTGAGCAAGAATGCCTCGAGGAGGCGGACAAACGTTTTGACGCCACATATTCCTGCGCAGCAGGTACAGCCCGTTTGCGCAAGCGACTGGGATATGTTGCAGACAGTACGTGGATTGACATGGTGCGCGGTCTGCAAACCCCTGAGATGGTCAGCCGTATTCTGGGGTTTGCTGCCACACGATATCCGGACTGCGCCTGGAGTCAATCAAACGTGCCATAGTTACAGTTTCTTCACTCGCAGGTCATAGACCTCCATTGTCATTGAAAGAACACAGTTCTTTGCAAGCAGCTAAATCAGCTTTCTTCTCAGATTTCTGGGCTGAGGCGCGCATGCTGGCAGGGATGTCTCCCAGGCGTGATGCCGTAGACTTGGCGTGGCGGTTTTGGCAGCGTCCGGATTCCAAATACTCGACCTTGACCTGTGCGTGGGAAGGAGGTGCTCGCGCCTACTGTGTAATTAACGTCACCGATCCCCTCCTCTTAAATTTGGAGGATATTTTTATCGTGCCGCTCCGGCCAGATCTGCTGGAAGCATTCTTGGCTACCTTATTTGCATGGGGCGCGCAACAAGGTGCGCTCCTTCTGCGTTTTTCTACAACCACCAATGGCCAACCTCAGGAGTTCCTCGAAACCCTGGCGCGGCACATGTACCTGCCTCCACTACGGCACTTCCGGCCGCAAATGGAATTCCCCCGACGGTTTTCGCTACAGGGAAAATCTAAGGTGGGTAATGCAGATTTGAAGTGGAACGCGACCCGCTTGTTGCGGCCTGCATAGTCTATCTGCGTAAAGATCCGTACAACAGCTCTGCGTTATCCTCTATCTAAAGAAAAGAGGCTACGATCATGAACATCAACCAAGATCGTCGGGATTTATTGCGCAACTCTGTCCTGCTGGGTGTTGCGGTTATTGCACCATCTTTTGCCATCGCTGATCAGGAAACCGCGAAGGATTCAAAAGAGCCGGAAGTCACTGCCACCGAAGACCTGATGCGTGAACATGGAGTGATCCGTCGCGCACTGCTAGTCTACGCGGAAGCCGTCCCCAAGTTGCGGCAGAACGCATCCTCCGTCGATCCTGCGGCCTTACGACAGACAGCCCAACTGTTCCGGACTTTCGGCGAGGACTACCACGAAAAAATGTTGGAAGAACAACACATTTTTCCGCTGGTCCGTAAGCAAGGGGCAGAACTACAACGCTATGTGGACGTGTTGACTTCACAACACGCGCGCGGACGCGAAATCACGGACTACATTTTGGCGGTGACCGACGGAGGCAAAATAAGTTCGCTGCATATCGAACCGCTGGCCAGGGTATTCGAAGGATTCGTACGAATGTACGAAAACCATACTGCGCGTGAGGACACAATCGTGTTTCCAGCCTGGAAGACCAACTTCACCGACAAGCAGCTTGACGAAATCTCCGATCAGTTTGAGGACATCGAGCATAAAATGTTCGGCAAAGACGGCTTTGAAGACGCGGAGAAGAAGATCAGCAATATTGAAGGACTGCTGGGGTTCGCTGACCTGTCACAATTCACGCCTCCGCCTCCACCAAAGCCTTAGGAGGACATATTGGCTCAAATCTTAACGAGCACTACGCGTGCCGCGGCCCTCGTAAGGCTGATGGTCGGTGGTGTGTTTCTTTCGGAAGGCATACAGAAATTTTTGTTTCCGGAAGCTCTGGGCGTCGGGAGATTCACCAAGATTGGCATCCCAGCCCCGCACTTCTTTGCCCCCTTTGTGGGTGTAGTTGAAATTGTCTGCGGCGCATCGCTGGTGTTCGGATTTCTGACCCGGCTGGCCGCGATCCCGCTCTTGATCAATATCAGTGTGGCTATTCTGACCACGAAAATTCCCATGCTTGTTAAATCTGGCCTGTGGGCTACGCTACACGAGGCCCGTACAGACTATTGCATGTTTCTGGGTCTGTTGTTTCTTCTCCTCGCCGGTTCCGGGGCCTTTTCGCTCGACAATTTGATCCTGCGCCGTAAGGGCGCGGCCTCCGTTTCACCTGGTGGCGTGAACTAGAGAGATCGGCAATTGCTGATTCGTTTCAAAATCAATTCGGCCTGATGATTGCCGGTGCAGTTGCGCTGTGTGGGTCGTGAAACTATAAGACAGAAAAAAGCCCCACCCGTTTCGCATAGAGCGTGAAAAGGATGGGGCATCCACCTTGTGAGATTACAGCGCCGTGCAAACCGCTTTGGTTTCGGTATACATTTCCAACGCATCGTGCCCCATTTCGCGGCCCCATCCAGATTGCTTGTAGCCGCCGAATGGCATGGCTGCGTCAAAGACGTTGTAGCAGTTGATCCACACCGTTCCCGCGCGGAGTTGGGCAGCCATGCGATGAGCTTTGGCAATGTCCTTCGTCCAAATGCCCGCCGCCAGGCCATACACGGTGTCGTTGGCGCGGACCGTCATTTCTTCCGGATCGCTGAAAGGAATCGCGGTGACCACCGGTCCAAAGATTTCCTCCTGCACGACCTTCATTTTTTCGTTTGTGTTTACCAACACGGTGGGATTTACGAAGTAGCCTTTGTCGCCGTTGCGTTGACCGCCGACCGTTGCCTTGGCGCCTTCCGAGAACCCTGATTCCAGATAGTTGCAAACACGGTTCATCTGCTCTTCGGAAACCAGCGGACCCATATCAGTAGACTGCTCCCATCCCGGACCAACTTTGATGTTCCGAGCTTGTTCGGAAACGCCTTCGACCACTTTGTCGAAAATCGGTTTCTCGATGTAAAGCCGTGATCCCGCGCAGCAGCATTGTCCATGGTTGAAGAAAATCGCCATAGACGCCCCGGCAATGGCGGCATCCACATCGCCGTCAGAAAACACAACGTTCGGAGATTTCCCACCAAGTTCGAGCGAAACTTTCTTCAGGTTCCCAGCTGCTGCCTGGACAATTAACTTGCCCACTTCGGTCGAACCAGTGAATGCGACCTTATCCACATCGGGATGCGCAGCAAGAGCAGCACCGGCAGTCTCACCGTATCCCGGGACGATGTTCACCACGCCATCCGGAATTCCAGCTTCCTGAATCAGTTCGCCCAAACGCAATGCCGAAAGTGGAGTCTGTTCAGCAGGCTTCAGGACTACACAGCATCCCGCAGCCAACGCCGGTCCCAGCTTCCACGCCGCCATCAGCAGCGGGAAGTTCCAGGGAATAATTTGTCCGACTACACCGACGGGCTCACGCAAGGTATAAGCCAAAAATTTCCCGGCAATAGGAATCGTATTGCCTTCGATTTTCGTGGCCCATCCCGCCATGTAGCGGAACAGATCAGCAGCCAAAGGCACATCTGCCACCCGTGCGATCTTCAATGGCTTTCCGTTATCTAACATCTCCAGCTCTGCCAGTTCTTCGCGGTTGGCGTCGATCAAATCGGCTATCTTCCAGATCAGTTTTCCACGGCTCGAGGCGGACATCTTGCGCCATGGCCCGTTTTCAAAAGCAGCGCGCGCCGCCTTCACGGCACGGTCAATATCTTCGCGATCGCCTTCCGCGACTCGCGCCAATACATCTCCGGTGGCGGGGTTATACGTTGGAAATGTCTTTCCGGAAGCGGCTTCGACCCACTTTCCGTTGATCAACATCTGGCGGTCTTTCTTAATAAAGCTGGTTACTTTGTCTTCCAGTTCAACACTTGCGAGTACGGTTGCCATGATTTCCTCCTAGGATGGCGGGCTGGTTCATCTACCGAAGCGCGGGACGAATTCTAGTCCTTTTCCGGGTTCAATGCGGGGAAAATATATCGGATATACTTCGGAACAGTCACGTCCATGACCAACCGGAAAACTATCCATATCGAATGGGGCGATTGCGACCCGGCGCAGATCGTCTACTATCCTCGATACTTCGAATACTTCGATAACTGCACCGCCGCACTGTTCGCTAAAGTTGGACTATCCAAGCGCGAGATGCTGAAAACCTACGGCATTGTGGGCTTTCCTATGGTGGAAGTGAGGAGCCGTTTTATAGCCCCCTCACACTTTTCCGAGGATGTAGTAGTGGAATCCCAGATCACCGAATGGCGGAACAGCAGCTTTTGCGTTCAGCACAAGCTGTTTAAGGATGACATCCTTGCGGTTGAATGCTTCGAAACCAGGGTTTGGGCTGTTCAGTCTGCAACTGATCCAGACAAGCTCGAAGGACGGCCGGTGCCGCGTGAAGTGATCGAGAAATTTTCCGATTCATCGCTATAATTACGCTTCCTCGTCACGGAGATGGAATGATCCGCAACAAGTGTGTTGTGCTGATTCTGGGATTAATAATCCTGGTTGCGGCTGTTCGCGTTGCTCTTACCTATCGACTCACTGCACCAGGTTTTGATGAGACTTGTCACGTCGCGGCAGCGATCGAGTTAGTGGACCACCATACTTATACTCTGGATCCCGTACACCCACCGCTTTCCCGATTAGCCATGGGTATTCCTTTGTACTTTGCTGGGGCCCGTTTTCCTGACCTGCCGCCCAATACTCCTGGAATGGATGACTACAATGTCGTGGGAAATCACATTCTTTATGACGATGGGCATTACATAAAGAAGCTGCTCGTCGCGCGGGCCGTCATGCTTCCGTTTCTAGCGCTGCTGACGTTTCTCGTGTTCCTATGGACGCGCCGCGAATTCGGGACTATGGCCGGATTGGTATCTGCCGCACTGTTCACTACCCTGCCGATCGTGCTGGCATTTTCCAGCCTCGCTTATACCGACATACCTGCTGCGACTGCGCAGTTTGCCGCTTTGTTCGCTATTTGCAACTGGCTGGAAAAACCTCTTAGTTGGCGCGGGACCTTGCTCTTTAGTGTGGTTGTAAGCGCCGCCTTCCTTACAAAATTCACCAGCATTCTTTTCCTCTTCTTTGGAGGCGGCGGAATGCTTGTATGCAGATGGCTCATCACCCGAAAGCTCCACGGCACAACTTCGGAGAGAACGCCCTGGCTAAAGCACCTCAGCGCGGCTGCACTGACAATGCTGGTCTTGGTGTGGCTCGGTTACGGATTTTCAGTAGGAAATATCCGCGAAGCCATGCAACTGTCAGTGAACAACATGCCCTCATTTCAACATTTCCCCGGCCCTCTGCGGAGTTTCGCTCGCACCGTAGTGATTAAAGATCCGCTGGTGCCTGCGCCTGCGCTCTTGCATGGACTGAGCAGTGTCTGGGTATTGAACAAATCCGGCACGCAAAGTTACCTCTTCGGAAAAGTGAAAACCGGGGGCTGGTGGTACTTTTTTCCGGCGGGGCTAATGTTTAAATCGCCATTGCCCTTTCTTTTGTTGTGTCTGATTGCTGTGGTCCCTCTATGGCAATCCGCACGGAAATCGCGTTGGACCCACCTCGCTCCCGCAGCGGCAGTTTTGGCGATTCTCGTTTCTACGATGCCCGTGGGCTACAAAGTCGGAGTTCGTCACGTACTCATCGTGTTTCCGTTGTTGGCAATGTTGGCTGCTTTTAGCGTTGTGTACCTGTGGCGTCTACAGGGGAAAGCCAGACCATGGGGTCGAACGCTGTTATTCGCTTTATTGGCATGGCAAGGTGTTTCCACGGTCCGCGCTCAACAAGATTTCATTGCATATTTCAATGAGTTCGCTGGCAACGATCCCAGTAAGATCCTGCTCCAGGGTTGTGATTTGGATTGCGGGCAAGACGTCTACCGCCTCGCTTCCAACCTTCGCACCAGGCAAGTTCCACCGTACATCTTGCGCTATGGAGCAGCGCTGACATGTCGCAAATGGGTTTACCATCTTTTGACGTTTTGCAGCCCTTCCATCCAATTTCGGGATGGGTCGCAGTCAGTTTGAGGTCGCTCCGGTTAGGTCATACTTTTCATACTGGTTATCCTCCGGGTGCATTGGGTTGGCTGGATGCCTACCAACCCGTGGATCACATTGGCAAGACAATTTGGCTCTACCACATTCCGGAGGATCGCGCAGAACCAGGGCGCGACAGGCAAATCACGACAGAGTCAGGCAATAGCGACTAAGCGCAGGATTGGCGGGAAAAGAAAACCACATCCCTCGCCGGCGGAGTTTGAAACCTATCTCAATCCCCTGTATAAATGCGGTGAACCTTGGCCGATCCTCAACCCAAACCACGCCGCTGGACCGTATTGGCTTCAGGACTGCTCTGCGGCCTGCTCGCGCTGGTAGTGATCTTCACCAACCGGGCCGTATTTCACAGTCTCATCGCTGTCGTGGTGGTTGCAGCCATTGGGTCCGCCGCCGTATTACTGCAACTGCGCTTGCGCAATCGAGAACAGGGAAAAGCAGTGCACCCTCCGGTGTGGCTGAACCTGTTGGGAATTGTTTTCGGGCTGCTCACACTGTTCGCTGATTGGTTAAAACTCAACGCAGACATGACTCAGCTATTGGCCCTGGCAGCTGTAGGCAGTTTCGGAGTCAGTGGGGCCATCATCCTGCATTCATTCCGCAAAGATAAACCAAAGGAAAGTAGTGAGGGTTAGTGGAATTCCACCGCGACGGTGGTTTCAATCTCTACCGGCGCGCCATCTTTGCGATACGGTTGAAAACGCCAGTCTTTCACCGCATCCACAGCAGCTCGATTGAAGACCTCAGTGCCGCTCTCAGGTCGAGCGTCAATAACGGTCCCATCGGCAGCTACGACGATATGTACCAGGGCAATCCCACTCTTATTGCTTTCACCCGCGGGTAAGACTGCATCCACTTTATGCATGGTGAGCGGATCAATCACTCCCGGAGGCAATCGGACACGCTGCACTGAAGTAGCAGCCACAGCATCTGCTTGCCGTTGCAGTTCGACCCACTCCAAGTGCCAATAACGCCACGCCACCAACGCCGCAACCACAGTAGCCACGGCGAACACAGACGCCATACGGCCCAGCAACTTTCCGTGGTGCCGTGCTGCGGGAGAGCTTCGGGTTCGAAACTGGTATTTGGAAACGTTCAGCTGGAGCAGAGTCGATCTCCAACGGCGGTACTATAGGGGGAAATACCCGAAGTTGTAGAAGCAGGCTTCTCCAACATGCGCCGAGTCCAGCGCCGGATGATCGCTTGTTGCTCCAGTGATAATCCAAAGAACTCCAACCCACAGCGCAGGTCGGCATGATGACGAACTACAGCTTTGGCGTGCAGCCCGAGTCCCATCTCCGGGAGCAAAAATTCCACTGCGACCGGATCACCGGGATTGACCGCGCCAGCCAGTATGGCCGCGATACCGCCTCTCCTGATCGGACAAGGAGCGCCCAGGAATTCCCTGTACTCCACTGGCATTTCGCATGGTAACGCGCACAGGAACCGACAAAGGACAACGTGGAACACGCCTTAAATTTGACGTTGATCGTGACGAAGTCCTGATGGACATGCTCATTGGATCCCTGTTTGTCCGCGCCTAACATCGGCCAAAAGTGCCAGAATCGGCTTCCAAAATGACTGCTGCTGAGGTGTGCGCCGGAGTATAACACCAGAAAAGTTATGAAGATACTGAAAGAAACGCACCGATGGACAGAGCAGACATCATGCCCCTACATCAAAAATTCTTAGGAATAAGCGAGATGCTACGGCCAGCGCTTAGCCGTATCTTCCCATCCAGCCGCGCGGGCCGGTTGCGGCGCGGTGTTGACCCGCAGGCTGGGGGATACGAATCGGCTGCTGAGGAGTTGTTGTATTCGAAGCCAAAGTAGGCTTATTGTTCCTCGCTTCCGCCACCATCTCCTTATCTTCCGACAGCAGCGGTGCAGCTACACGCAGAGCTTCGACTTCTTTTTCCAAGGGGGGCAGCTCTAATTCCTTTTGCCGCAAAACCTCATATACATTTCTCATCATAAGCCCCTGCGCAGTATAAGTTTTTAAACCAACTAAAACGAACTTTATGCAGCCGTTGTCTTTTTGTCAAGGACTAAGATGCTGATTACAAAGCCTGAAAGGACATGGAAGGACAAACTACTCCCAAACCAAAGCTCTCCAAGATTTAGCGGACGTCTAAAATCACCGCGGATTTTGAAATCTGCTTCTATGCTCTCTACAAAACAACGCAATATCGTTGCATGAAAGAACTATTTGTGTAAAATTTTTTATTGATTTGTCTATTCTGTCCGGAAAAATTTAATGGGCGACATCAATTTCGCGAATACTGTAAACCGCGTAAACCCCCGTCCCACAAGGCGTTCCGCAAGCCTGTTGCCAAACATAACAGTGCTGCCCACAGTATAGGGCACCTCTCTCTGCAATTCATTCTTTTGAAACACTTTAACTTTCTTTGTTTTTCCCCGTCTAAGCATTCCAGAAGGCGGCATCCTAAAAAGGTTAGTTTGCCGACTGCCAGCAACTGAGCCGTTGAGATTTTTGGGGGATCAAGTCCGCGCTCGTTTTCGTACCAATTCGAGTGAGCCAGTGCTGGGGCAGCGAGGATGGGGGGAAAGTGGAGGGGTAGTCATGGATGGAGTTCGTAGTAGCAGCGAAAACCGCAACCTGACCGGTGGCCCTCACGTGCAAGAAGTTTTGCGCGCGGCGCAGGACGAACTCCGGAGAATGTGCTCCAACAGCAGGCGGTAAGAATGAAACTTTGGTGGACCGTCAAGCAGACCATCATTGGCCTGGCCAATATGTTCGGCGATGAAGTATTAAGCGATGACCTATTGGAATTGGTCGACCGCAAAAGCGGCGGCCGCCAGCCCGGATTTACCAAAGCTTGTCGTATGGTGTTGATGGAAGCCGGACATCCGCTCGGCGCCCGCGAAGTTTGCGAACACATTCAACGCCGTCTGCCTCCTCTTCTACTCCGTCACAAAGATCCGCTCTCTGGCTTCAGTCACTACCGTGCTGAACCGTTTAGTCGAATACGGTGAGGCCAAAGCAGTTGTCCGTGAAAATGGACGCCGCGCCTGGGAGTGGGTATCCAGACCTGCCGAGAACTCATTCGAGCGTCCACACGGAGACGAGAACTTTACCGGAGTGTAGGCGGACTAAAGGTTTTGCAGCAGCTCTTCGAAGTCTCCCTGCCCCATTTCCATGAACAGGAAACTGGCAGCGGTTTTGAGGCGGTCGTAGCTCTCTAATCCACGCACCCCGCCCACTTGCCGCATATCGTCCAGGCTTGGGGCAGGCAGGATCCACCACGAATCCAGCCGGATCAGGAGCAGGGAACGGAATTGACCAATGCCAGAAGTGAGTAAAGTGAGGAACCTCGACCCCTACCTGCTGTAATTTCGTGACCATCTCCAGCTTCTGTCCGGTGGCGGTTTCCGCCTCCCGGTTTGCCCATTCAATGAGCACAGCAGAATTGTGGGCCATGCGTTGGACAATCGCCAGATAAAGGTGGATGTGTTTGCGCTGAAGCGCTCTAAACTCGGCGGGCGACAAGTCCTTGCGCAGAGTCGCTTCTTCTTTGGGGGATCAAGTAACGCCTCTGCTTTATCGAAATCTACGGGAAGAAGGTAATCGGCGACATCATGAATGGTACGATCAGGAAAGCGAAACCAAATCAAACCAATAGTGACAACAGTAGCAACGAACCCCGCAGTGATAACGAGGTACCAAAAAATATTAGACATCATGGACGCGGCACTCTCCTGGCTATGTCTTTATAACGCTCCAGGTCCTGCAATGAGAGTGGGGGCTGCTCACTGCTTGGTACTTCTACTTCGATGGGGGTGCTGAAATACCACAGCCAAATTAGAACGGCAACAGTGTACGTTATAACTGAGACCCACCCCCATAAAAACGTGAATTTTGTTCCGGATTCGTAATACTTCGTAGTTGTGAAAAGATTTACAGCTGCGTAAATCCCATACCCGGCACTAATCCCAAAGTGGTGCTGGCGCCAGCGCACTCCAAATAGCGATACTAAAACAAATAACAGCAGAAACATTAGTACCTGAAGGAAACGCAACGCCAACTCTGCCCTGACCATCCAGGTCATAATCGCGTCGGCCCCAGGTGGCTGCGAGCCGGTGCGACCCCAGGTAAGAGCCACTGCGATCAGGATCATTACCGGAAAAATCACTCTTGCCCACCATGCACGCCCCAAGTTTCCAAAAACCCCACGGCACACCTCATACATGACAAAGCCGCCAAGCAGTGCATAGACAGCATCGGTGGCCCAGTACAAATAAAAATTTATGACCTGATCGTTTCTGAACGGAAAACGCACAGCCGCAGCCAGCACGGAGAACAGGGTGTAGGAGAAGAAGCAAGGAAATTCACGATAAGCTTTGCCGCGCACAATCACGTACAACAACACGCACTGTAGTACGAATGGGACAACATAGGCGAGGATGGTCATGGCTTGCGAGCAGCTAGACTAGCTGCTCGCAAGCCCGCAAGCAAGATTTTGTAGCTCAGGGGAAGCAAACCCATTTTCTAGCGGACTAGATTCCTCGAGGGCTTATTCGGAGGGTTCGATCAATCCACCACCTTCCGCAAACATGGGAACTCATGGCAACCAAGATCAACACCGCGAACATCAATCAAATCGTTTTCATTTTGATATCTCCTCTTCTAAATTTGGTTTCATTCGGCAGGAAATTCCTGCATTGACACGAGAATAGCCTGCAAAATTGGACTTCTTAGGAAGGAATCGTTTTCGTTCCGTTAACCGATCTTGTTCATTGCAAAGGTAGGCCAGGACTCTGGAAGAGGATTTGTTCAAACAGAAGAGCAGTAGTTCATAAATTAAAAAGGCTGCGAAAACGCAGCCTTGGTTGCTCAATCACTTAGATCGAAAAACTAAATCGCATTTATTGCGGCAATAACATGCCCTTCTCTAAGTGCCGGACCACGTGGGCATAAGATGCAGCGTGCGGATCGTGCGTCACCATCACTACCGTCTTATTGAAATCTTCGTTCAGGCGCTTGAGGATTTCCAGATGTCCGTCGCTGACTGGCTGTCCAGATCGCCGGTGGGTTCGTCAGCCAGTAACAATGTGGGATCGCTGACAATGGCGCGCGCAATGGCGACGCGCTGTTCCTGTCCGCCAGAGAGTTGCTTCGGCAATGATGTACACGCTCTTCGAGTCCAACCAGCTTTAACGCGGTCATCACGTGATCACGACGCTGTTTAGCATTCAGTTTAGTTAGAAGCAGAGGCATCTCAACGTTTCGAATGCCGTCAAAACCGGGATCAGGTTAAACGTCTGGAATACATAGCCGACGTGCGTGTTCCGCCAGCGGGCGGATTGCGCATCGTTGAAGTTGAAAATGTTCTCTCCCAGCACCAACAATTCTCCTTTGGTCGGGCGATCGATGGCGGCAATCATGTTCAGCAATGTTGTTTTGCCCGAACCTGACGGTCCCATCAGGGCAACAAAATCTCCGCCGGCAATTTCGATGGAGACATCATCCAGTGCTCTTACTTCAAATGCGTCGCGCTTTGAAAATATTTTACTGACGCCGCGTGCTTGTATCAACTTTGGTTTTGGTCGCGGCGTCAGTAAAAAATATTTCAGAGCGCAAACGCATTTGAAGTAAGAGCACTGGATGATGTCTCCATCGAAATTGCCGGCGGAGATTTTGTTGCCCTGATGGGACCGTCAGGTTCGGGCAAGACAACATTGCTCAACATGATTGCCGCCATCGATCGCCCACCAAAGAGAAATGTTGGTGCTGGGAGAGAACATTTTCAGGTGAGCATGCGCAGTCCGCTCGCTGGCGCAATACGCATGTGGGCTATGTATTCCAGACGTTTAACCTGATCCCGGTTTTGACGGCATTCGAAAACGTTGAGATGCCTCTGCTTCTAACTAAACTGAATGCTAAACAGCGTCGTGATCACGTGACAACCGCGTTAAAGCTGGTTGGACTCGAAGAGCGTGTACATCACTTGCCGAAGCAACTTCTGGCGGACAGGAACAGCGCGTCGCCATTGCGCGCGCCATTGTCAGATCCACATTGTTACTGGCTGACGAATCCACCGGCGATCTGGACAGCCAGTCAGCGACGGACATTCTGGAAATCCTCAAGCGCCTGAACGAAGATTTCAATAAGACGGTAGTGATGGTGACGCACGATCCGCACGCTGCATCTTATGCCCACGTGGTCCGGCACTTAGAGAAGGGCATGTTATTGCCGCAATAAATGCGATTTAGTTTTTCGATCTAAGTGATTGAGCAACCAAGGCTGCGTTTTCGCAGCCTTTTTAATTTATGAACTACTGCTCTTCTGTTTGAACAAATCCTCTTCCAGAGTCCTGGCCTACCTTTGCAATGAACAAGATCGGTTAACGGAACGAAAACGATTCCTTCCTAAGAAGTCCAATTTTGCAGGCTATTCTCGTGTCAATGCAGGAATTTCCTGCCGAATGAAACCAAATTTAGAAGAGGAGATATCAAAATGAAAACGATTCGATTCATGTTCGCGGTGTTGATCTTGGTTGCCAGCACGGTTCCCATGTTTGCGGAAGGTGGTGGATTGCCATCGAACCCTCCGAATAAGACCTCGAGGAATCTAGTCCGCTAGAAAATGGGTTTGCTTCCCCTGAGCTACAAAATCTTGCTTGCCGGCTTGCGAGCAGCTAGTCTAGCTGCTCGCAAGCCATGACCATCCTCGCCTATGTTGTCCCATTCGTACTACAGTGCGTGTTGTTGTACGTGATTGTGCGCGGCAAAGCTTATCGTGAATTTCCTTGCTTCTTCTCCTACACTCTGTTCTCCGTGCTGGCTACGGCTGTGCGTTTTCCGTTCAGAAACGATCAGGTCATAAATTTTTATTTGTACTGGGCCACCGATGCTGTCTATGCACTGCTTGGCGGCTTTGTCATGTATGAGGTGTGCCGTGGGGTTTTTGGAAACTTGGGGCGTGCATGGTGGGCAAGAGTGATTTTTCCGGTAATGATCCTGATCGCAGTGGCTCTTACCTGGGGTCGCACCGGCTCGCAGCCACCTGGGGCCGACGCGATTATGACCTGGATGGTCAGGGCAGAGTTGGCGTTGCGTTTCCTTCAGGTACTAATGTTTCTGCTGTTATTTGTTTTAGTATCGCTATTTGGAGTGCGCTGGCGCCAGCACCACTTTGGGATTAGTGCCGGGTATGGGATTTACGCAGCTGTAAATCTTTTCACAACTACGAAGTATTACGAATCCGGAACAAAATTCACGTTTTTATGGGGGTGGGTCTCAGTTATAACGTACACTGTTGCCGTTCTAATTTGGCTGTGGTATTTCAGCACCCCCATCGAAGTAGAAGTACCAAGCAGTGAGCAGCCCCCACTCTCATTGCAGGACCTGGAGCGTTATAAAGACATAGCCAGGAGAGTGCCGCGTCCATGATGTCTAATATTTTTTGGTACCTCGTTATCACTGCGGGGTTCGTTGCTACTGTTGTCACTATTGGTTTGATTTGGTTTCGCTTTCCTGATCGTACCATTCATGATGTCGCCGATTACCTTCTTCCCGTAGATTTCGATAAAGCAGAGGCGTTACTTGATCCCCAAGAAGAAGCGACTCTGCGCAAGGACTTGTCGCCCGCCGAGTTTAGAGCGCTTCAGCGCAAACACATCCACCTTTATCTGGCGATTGTCCAACGCATGGCCCACAATTCTGCTGTGCTCATTGAATGGGCAAACCGGGAGGCGGAAACCGCCACCGGACAGAAGCTGGAGATGGTCACGAAATTACAGCAGGTAGGGGTCGAGGTTCGACTTTACTCACTTCTGGCATTGGTCAAGTTGCGCTTCTGGCTCCTGATCCGGCTGGATTCGTGGTGGATACTGCCTGCCCCAAGCCTGGACGATATGCGGCAAGTGGGCGGGGTGCGTGGATTAGAGAGCTACGACCGCCTCAAAACCGCTGCCAGTTTCCTGTTTATGGAAATGGGGCAGGGAGACTTCGAAGAGCTGCTGCAAAACCTTTAGTCCGCCTACACTCCGGTAAAGTTCTCGTCTCCGTGTGGACGCTCGAATGAGTTCTCGGCTGGTTCGGATACCCACTCCCAGGCGCGGCGTCCATTTTCACGGACAACTGCTTTGGCCTCACCGTATTCGACTAAACGGTTCAGCACGGTAGTGACTGAAGCCAGCGGATCTTTGTGACGGAGTAGAAGAGGAGGCAGACGGCGTTGAATGTGTTCGCAAACTTCGCGGGCGCCGAGCGGATGTCCGGCTTCCATCAACACCATACGACAAGCTTTGGTAAATCCGGGCTGGCGGCCGCCGCTTTTGCGGTCGACCAATTCCAATAGGTCATCGCTTAATACTTCATCGCCGAACATATTGGCCAGGCCAATGATGGTCTGCTTGACGGTACCGATGCGTTTCATGATCTCGGCCCGCTGTTGGAGCAACATCCGGAGTTCGTCCTGCGCCGCGCGCAAAACTTCTTGCACGTGAGGGCCACCGGTCAGGTTGCGGTTTTCGCTGCTACTACGAACTCCATCCATGACTACCCCTCCAGGGCCGAACCATCCTCGCTGCCCCAGCACTGGCTCACTCGAATTGGTACGAAAACTAGTGCGCACTTGATCCCCCAAAAATCTCAACGGCTCAGTTGCTGGCAGTCGGCAAACTAACCTTTTTAGGATGCCGCCTTCTGGAATGCTTAGACGGGGAAAAACAAAGAAAGTTAAAGTGTTTCAAAAGAATGAATTGCAGAGAGAGGTGCCCTATACTGTGGGCAGCACTGTTATGTTTGGCAACAGGCTTGCGGAACGCCTTGTGGGACGGGGGTTTACGCGGTTTACAGTATTCGCGAAATTGATGTCGCCCATTAAATTTTTCCGGACAGAATAGACAAATCAATAAAAAATTTTACACAAATAGTTCTTTCATGAACGATATTGCGTTGTTTTGTAGAGAGCATAGAAGCAGATTTCAAAACCGCGGTGATTTTAGACGTCCGCTAAATCTTGGAGAGCTTTGGTTTGGGAGTAGTTTGTCCTTCCATGTCCTTTCAGGCTTTGTAATCAGCATCTTAGTCCTTGACAAAAAGACAACGGCTGCATAAAGTTCGTTTTAGTTGGTTTAAAAACTTATACTGCGCAGGGGCTTATGATGAGAAATGTATATGAGGTTTTGCGGCAAAAGGAATTAGAGCTCGCGAGACTGGAAAAAGAAGTCGAAGCTCTGCGTGTAGCTGCACCGCTGCTGTCGGAAGATAAGGAGATGGTGGCGGAAGCGACGAACAATAAGCCTACTTTGGCTTCGAGTACAACAACTCCTCAGCAGCCGATTCGTATTCCGCAGCCTGCGGTCAACACCGCGCCGCAACCGGCCCGCGCGGCTGGATGGGAAGATACGGCTAAGCGCTGGCCGTAGCATCTCGCTTATTCCTAAGAATTTTTGATGTAGGGGCATGATGTCTGCTCTGTCCATCCGTGCGTTTCTTTCAGTATCTTCATAACTTTTCTGGTGTTATACTCCGGCGCACACCTCAGCAGCAGTCATTTTGGAAGCCGATTCTGGCACTTTTGGCCGATGTTAGGCGCGGACAAACAGGGATCCAATGAGCATGTCCATCAGGACCTCGTCACGATCAACGTCAAATTTAAGGCGTGTTCCACGTTGTCCTTTGTCGGTTCCTGTGCGCGTTACCATGCGAAATGCCAGTGGAGTACAGGGAATTCCTGGGCGCTCGCTTGATTTGGGAGAAGGCGGTATTGCGGCCATACTGGCTGGCGCGGTCAATCCCGGTGATCCGGTCGCAGTGGAATTTTTGCTGCCGGAGATGGGATTCGGGCTGCACGCCAAAGCTGTAGTTCGTCATCATGCCGACCTGCGCTGTGGGTTGGAGTTTTTTGGGTTATCACTGGAGCAGCAAGCGATGATCCGGCGCTGGACGCGGCGCATGTTGGAAAAGCCTACTTCTGCAACTTCTGTAGTTCCCCCAATAGTACCGCCGGTTGAGATCGACCCTGCTCCAGCTGAACGTTTCCAAGTACCAGTTCTCGAACCTGAAGCTCTCCCAAGCGCGGCACCACGGAAAGTTGCTGGGACGATGGTGGCTGTGTTTGCCGTGGCGGCTGTGGTTGCGGCGTTGGTGGCATGGCGTTATTGGCACATGGAGTGGGTAGAACTGCAACGGCAGGCAGATGCTGTGGCTGCGACTTCGGTGCAGCGTGTCCAATTGCCTCCGGGAGTGATTGATCCGCTTACCATACATAAAGTGGATGCAGTCTTACCCGCGGGTGAAACCAACAAGAATGGGATTGCCCTGGTCCATATCGTCGTGGCTGCGGATGGAACCGTTATTGACGCCCGACCTGAGAGCGGCACTGAAGTTTTCAATCGTGCCGCTGTGGATGCGGTGAAAGACTGGCGTTTTCAACCATATCGTGAGGATGGCGCGCCGGTAGAGATTGAAACCACCGTCGCGGTGGAATTCCACTAACCCTCACTGCTTTCCTTTGGCTTATCTTTGCGGAATGAATGCAGAATGATGGCCCCACTGACTCCAAAACTGCCTACCGCTGCCAGGGCCAATAACTCAGTCATGTCTGATTGAGCTTTAACCAATCAGCGAACAGCGTGAGCAGACCGAAGGCAATTCCCAACAGATTCAGCCACACCGGAGGGTGGACTGCTTTTCCCTGTTCTCGATTACGCAGGCGGAGTTGCAGTAATACGGCGGCGGACCCAATGGCTGCAACCACCACGACAGCGATGGGACTGTGAAATGCGGTCCGGTTGGTGAAGATCACTACCAGCGCGAGCAGGCCGCAGAGCAGTCCTGAAGCCAATACGGTCCAGCGGCGTGGTTTGGGTTGAGGATCGGCCAAGGTTTATCCGCATTTATACAGGGGATTGAGATAGGTTTCAAATTCGGCCCGCGAGGGATGTGGTTTTCTTTTCCCGCCATTCTGCGCTTAGTCGCTATTGCCTGACTCTGTCGTGATTTGCACTGTCGCGCCCTGGTTCTGCGCGATCCTCCGGAATGTGGTAGAGCCAAATTGTCTTGCCAATGCGATCCACGGGTTGGTAGGCATCCAGCCAAGCGAATGCACCCGGAGGATAACCAGTATGAAAAGTATGACCTAACCGGAGCGACCTCAAACTGACAGCGATTCATCCCGAAACTGGATGGAAGGGCTGCAAAACATCGAAAGATGGTAAGCCCATTTGTGACATGTCCGCGCTGCTCCATCGCGCAAGGTGCCGGTGAAAACTGCCTGTCGCGAAGGTTGGAAGCAAGGCGAAAGACGTCTTGCCCGAATCCAAATCACAACCCTGAAGCGGGAATTTACTGGGATTGTTGCCAGCGAACTCATTGAAATATGCAATGAAATCTTGTTGAGCGCGGACCGTGGAAACACCTTGCCATGCCAATAAAGCGAATAACAGCGTTCGACCCCATGGTCTGGCTTTCCCCTGTAGACGCCACAGGTACACAACGCTAAAAGCAGCCAACATTGCCAACAACGGAAACACGATGAGTACGTGACGAACTCCGACTTTGTAGCCCACGGGCATCGTAGAAACGAGAATCGCCAAAACTGCCGCTGCGGGAGCGAGGTGGGTCCAACGCGATTTCCGTGCGGATTGCCATGTAGAGGGACCACAGCAATCAGACACAACAA
>CAWBXL010000254.1:0-17949 GCA_963792305.1 uncultured Acidobacteriaceae bacterium
TACCGTCATCATCTAGTGTGTACTCTACGTGCAGCGTGGGCGCAAGGACGGAAATGAGTTGCAAGACTGGTTGGATGCTGAGTTCGAGTTTCTTGCAAACCGATAGAGTCCTTGGTGGAAAAACGTTGGAGGTGCTTTCGACCTGAAAGCACCCCAAGTTCAATTCTTATACGACTTACGTTTATGCAGCTTTTTCTGCGACAATGTTTACTCGATCGGCGATTTCGGTGAGCAGTTCGTCCGCTTGCTTCTCTTCGGAAAGTGTCTGGTCAAGCAACTCGACGGCGCTCGTTTCGCCCAGGATTTCTCCGAAAAAGACAAGCGTTCCGTAAACCGCGATTTCATAATGCTCAACCCGTTGGGCCGCACTAATAATCGCGGCATCGCGCACGGAATCATCCGCCGCATCTTTGATCATGTCCTCGGCTTCAGTCACGAGGCCTGCCAGGGCCTTACACTTCATGGATTTTGCCTCGCCCGTTGTCTTATTCAAAATCTGCTGCACGCGACTCAGCTGAGCGCGCGTTTCCTCGAGGTGAGTATTCAGCGCCTCTTTCAATGCGGGATCGGTGGCTTTTTCCACCATCTTCGGCAAAGCGTCGATGATCTGCTCTTCCGTGGAGACGAGCATCTGGAGTTGGTTGATATAGAGTTCTCGCAGATTTGCGATATTTTCAGAGAAGAATTTCATGGTGACTACTCCTATTTAAATTGAATGAAAGTTTACTTTTTTTACTAGCTTTGGTTTTGCCATCTTCTTGTGTTGTTCCGCTTTGATGGATTTCGGAACCAATTTGCCGATTTCGCCTTGCAGCTTGGTCTTTAGAGACGACGCATAAATGTGGTCTTTCCCTTCCATAAGGGCCTTGTATCCCTGTCTCGCCACTTCCTCAGGATCATTTGTGTTTTTGCCGGTGCCACCAACTTCCGTATTGTCTAAACCGGCTCGATGGAAGAAATTTGTGTCCGTGGGTCCAGGCTGGAGGGCAGTGATCGTTATGCCTGTCCCTTTCAATTCGCTCCGTAATGATTGGGCGACTGATTGTACGAAGGCTTTAGAAGCTCCGTATAGCGCCTCCAGAGGCGTTGGGATGTCTCCGGCGATCGACGAGGTAAAGAGAATTTTCCCTTGTTGTTGCCTACCATTTGCTGGAGCACCCGTTTCGCGAGATGCACCGTCGAAGTTACATTGAGTTGAATCAGCTTTAATTCTTCGTTGAGATCGGTCTCGCGCGCAAAATCGCCGCCTACGCCGATTCCCGCGTTAATAGCGATGGCGTCGATCTCTCGACCTGTAGCTTCGAGCGCGTTCCAGAGTTCCTCGACCCCTTGGTACGTGGTGAGATCCATCTCGAGATTGTCGACCTCGACGTCGAACGTTTCGAAGTCGGACAATACCGCGTTGATTTTGCCGCTACCTGCCGTGACGAACAAATCGTAGCCGTTCTCAGCGAACACACGAGCGAGATAGTAGCCGATTCCGCTGGAAGCGCCTGTTATCACCGCGAAAGGTCTGCTTTGATCCATAAATTTAAAACCTCGAAATCTTCTGATTCGTAGTCTCGAGGGATCACGTCTGTCCCGCAATCGGGGCATTCGTGTAAATCGGCCGCTCTAATCTTGCAGTACCAATTCAGTCCCACTTGGCGAAGGGCAGGGAAAACTGTTCGTCTTTGATTGACCAACGAAGCCAGTGACCAACGAACGATCGGCGTGCTCCTGTACTTGAAGTACATCCATAGAGGTTGGTTGCACATCAGAATGAGTCGAAAGAAGGGAGAAACCCAGCCGTGAAAGTCGCATTAATTGCGCCCCCATTCATCGCAGTTCCTCCCGCCGACTATGGCGGAACGGAACTGTTCGTCGCGCAACTCGCGAGTGGGCTTAAGAAGGCTAATGTCGATGTCGCCGTGTACGCGACTGGCGATTCCACGGTAGACACGGAACGGTATGCTCTTTATCCGAATTCCGAATGGCCCATTAAAGTCCCGGAGCATGCCTGGATCCGGGAGATTAATCACACTGCCTGGGCCATAGAACATGCGGCCACCACCTCGGACATCATTCATGTTCAATCAGCGCAGTGTCTGGCATTTTCCCGCTTCACCTCGCGTCCATTCGTGCTGACCCTGCACGGCCCTCACGAATCTCATTTGAGCAGGTTTTACTCCCACTACCGGAATATTCAATACGTCGCGATCAGTCATGCGCAAGCCGCAATGGAATCCATGCCGAAGATCAGAACCATCCATCACGGTATAGATCTCGACCAGTATCGTTTTGTTGAGACGAAGCAACGGTATTTGAGTTTTATCGGGAGGATCGCTCCGATTAAAGGAGCGCACATCGCGATTGACGTCGCCAGAAGGACCGGGATCCCCCTGAGGATTGCCGGCGAAGTGCAGCCCATCTATAAGGAGTATTTTGAGAAAAAGATCAAACCACAAATAGATGGAGAATTCGTTCAGTACGTAGGCCCTGCGGATCTCAAAGCGAAAAACGAACTTCTGGGAAACTCCATGGCTATGCTATTTCCCATTCAGTGGAGCGAGCCCTTCGGGCTTGTGATGGTGGAAGCCATGGCGTGTGGCACGCCGGTAGTAGCGATGCCCGGAGGATCAGTTCCCGAAGTAGTGCAAGAAGGCGTGTCTGGACATATCTGTCGTTCGGTCAAACAAATGGTCAAACGTATACAGAACCTCGCGCTCGACTCGACGAAGATCCGTCAGTATGCCGCAGACAACTTCTCGATCGAAGGAATGGTCCGTGAGTACGTAAAAGTCTACGAAAGCGTCATGGCTCAAGCGGCTGCAAAGATCGTTGCTTAAGAAGTCTTGATAAAAGTTTCAATGTGGCCCCCTGAGCCAGGTTTCCGATGTGAGCTACCAATGATTGAGAAAAACGGCATCGTCCCCAGAGCGCATCTTCACGTCGGAACTTCGGGTTGGCACTACAAGCATTGGAAAGGGTCTTTCTACTCCGCCGACATACAAGCCGAGGACATGCTTCGAGCTTATGTAAAAGAGTTCGACACCGTGGAGATCAACAATTCGTTTTATAGGCTCCCGACTGCGGAGGCGATAAGGCAGTGGGTAAAGCAGACTCCACCGGAATTCATCTTCGCGGTGAAAGCCAGTCGCTACCTTACCCACAACCGCAAGCAAAAGATCCGAAACAGAGCCTGGCCCTTTTTCGCGAAGTAATCAAAGGCTTTGGAAAGAAATTGGGCCCTATTCTTTTTCAGCTTCCTCCTGCCTGGAAGGTGAACCAGGAAAGGCTCGAAGAATTTCTTGCTGCGCTTCCAAAACGCCACCGCTATGTCTTCGAATTCCGCAACCCTACCTGGCACACACCGGCAATTCTCGCGTTGCTACGCCGATATAATGCCGCGTTTTGCATTTTCGAGTTGAACGGATTCCAATCGGGTTTGCACGTTACAGCCAACCACGTCTATGTTCGTCTACATGGTCCGGGAAGTGCCTATCAAGGCGACTATTCCCCATCGACGTTGCACGAATGGGCCGAAAGGATCAAATTGTGGATCGGACAAAACCGGGATGTCTTTCTCTACTTCGACAACGATCAGTATGGTTTCGCAGCAAAAAATGCCATGACGATGCGAGATATGAAAAACGAAAAACAATGCCGACTGCTCGATTGGCGAACGAGTCGCTGCAATATCGTGCCGCACTGGGATGGCCCAACTCGCCACGGCATGGATTTACAACTTTAGTCTCCGCGTCATCAGATCAACTCCCGAACTTTGTCGGAGAGCGCCGTAAGCGCAATCTTCTTTCTGTTTGGCTCGCCACGCGCCAGAGACTCGGCGAAGTGTAATGCTTGTTCCGCCTTGACTTTCGCGGGTAAGGGCGGCTCAAACGGATCTACCACTGCCTCCAAAACGGCGGGGCCTGGAGCGGCCAGGAATTGCTCGATTGTATGACCGCACGCCTTCGGATCGTCGACGGTGAACCCGAGCCCTCCGCAAGCGTGGGCGAATGCTGCGAAATCGATCGGATGCAGATCAACTCCGTACTCCGGATTTCCGAGGAACACCATTTGTTCCCATTTGATTTGCCCAAGAGTGTTGTTCTTGATAATGACGACTTTGATTGGCAGCTTATACTTAACCGCCGTCACGAAATCTGCCATCAACATGGAAAAACCGCCATCGCCGACAAACGCCACACACTGGCGTTCGGGAAATGCAACTTGCGCCGCGATGGTATAAGGGAGCCCCGGAGCCATAGTGGCGAGGTTCCCGGACAAGGTGTGCATCTGGCCTTTACGTACTTTGATTTGTCGTGCCCACCACGTCGCGATTGTGCCGCTGTCACAGCTGACGATGGCGTCGTCACGCAGCCGCTTTCCTAATTCCCAGGCGACGACTTGCGGTTTCATGGGCTTGTCTTCGCGAGTCCCACGCTTCTCCATGATCGTCCACCAATCTTTCATTCCCGCCTGTGCTGCCTGCAAAAAGCTGCGATCTTCTTTTCGCTTGAGTAGTGGAATCAGTTCCTGAAGCGTGTTGCGACTGTCGCCCAGCAACCCGACTTCAACCGGGAAGCGAAGGCCGATCTTTTTGGGATCAAGTTCGATCTGTACGCCCCGCGCTTGCCCGGGTTTCGGCATGAACTCGATGTAGGGAAACGAAGTGCCCACCATCAGCAAAGTGTCACAATCTTCCATTACCTCTTGCGAGGGTTTCGTTCCCAGCAGGCCGATTCCCCCGGTCGTGTACGGACTATCGTCTGGTACCGCGGCCTTGCCAAGCAGTGCCTTAACGATCGGCGCTCCCAGTATCTCCGCCACCTGTTGCAATTCATCCGAAGCATTCAACGCTCCTCGTCCAGCCAGTATTCCTATTTTCTTTCCTTCGTTGAGAACATTTGCCGCCCGCTCCAATTCCAGACGATCTGGCAGTCGGGCACTCTTGGCAAAAATGTCCGACGTGTGATGCGCAATGTTGCGCGGTGACCGTTGCTTGTCTTTGATTTCTTTCTCCTGCAAATCCACCGGGAAGGTCAAGTGAGACACGCCGCGATACCCCAAGGCCATGCGGCAGGCCAGGTCGGTGAGATTCTCGACATGCGTTGGCCCCATCACACGCTCGTTGAATACCGCCACGTCCATGAAAAGTTTGTCGAGAGCTACGTCCTGTTGGGTGTAGGTGCCGATTAAGTCGTGGAATTGTAATCCGGTAATGGCTAATACGGGTTGGCCGTCGAGTTTTGCATCATAGAGCCCGTTGAGGAGATGGATCCCTCCCGGCCCAGACGTTGCAAGGCATACCCCCAATTTCCCGGTGAACTTCGCGTAACCGCAGGCCATGAAGGCAGCGGCCTCTTCATGTCGGACTTGCACGAAGCGAATCTTGTCCTGATGTGTACGAAGAGACTCCATGATTCCATTGATGCCGTCTCCGGGAAGTCCAAAAATCACTTCTACTCCCCAATCAATCAGGCCTTCGATCAGTACATCTGCTGCGGTCATGGCGCTTCCTCGCTTTTGATTTGTAGTACCTAAGAGAGATGCGATTCATGAGAACAACGTGCATCTCAGAGGAAGTTTTCAAGTTTTTATTTCTGCCGGTGATTCTCCCCCGCAAAGAAATCGTGAGCGGTTGCAAAACCTCTCCGAGCAGACCACCTGCGAGAACGCAATTTCATCTGAACTATCAGTTGGTTGAAATAAGCACCATGCTGATTTTGACGGGGGTACATAACATCACTAGCTCAGACGCCTGAGCCACTACAGAGTTTTACCTAAGCGTTGGAGAAGAGATGTCGATAAGCGCCGCGCCAATTTTTCCAGTCAGTGAGTTAGTCCATTCCCCGGTCCAACCTGAAGTAAGCTCACAGAAACTCGAACAAGATCTACGCTTAGTAATCGAAGGCGAAGTTCGTTTCGATAACGGAACGCGTGCAATCTATGCTGCGCGGATGCTTCGAATTATCGCCAGGTCCCGATCGGTGTCGTCATTCCAAAGTCCGTGCACGATGTAGTCCGGACGATATCGCTGTGCCGCGAACACGGTGCCCCTGTTCTGTCACGTGGCGGAGGAACCAGCTTAGCTGGGTAATGCTGCAATGTCGCGGTGGTAATTGATTGGTCCAAATATCTGAACCAAATGCTCGAACTCAATGTGGAAGAAAAGTTCGCGCGGGTCCAGCCGGGGACGATTTGCGACATAGTTGTGAATGCGGCCCGTCCGCACAACTTGACCTATGCAGCTGATCCGGCCACTCATGACCACTGCTGCTTTGGGGGAATGCTGGGTAACAATTCCTGCGGCGCTCACGCACAGATGAACGGGCCGGCGGTGAACAATGTCGAATCGCTCGAGATTTTACTGTACGACGGCACCCGTATGAGCGTGGGCTGGCTGACCGAGATGGAATGGGAGGCCAAACTTAGAAGTGGAGGTCGTGAAGGCGAGATTTACGCCAAGCTGAATCTTTGCGCCAGAGATATCAATCATTGATCGAAAAAAGTTATCCGAAGATAGTCCGCCGCGTTTCTGGATACAACCTCGATCAATTGATCCCCGATAAAAACGGGCGCGTGAATATTGCGCGGGCGCTGATTCAGCAAATCGTATCAGTCAGTTTTAGGGTGTGGGAATGTGCCTGGGAGTGTCTCCATTGCCATGTTTGCTGGGTCAAATGCCGATAATACCGATCACATGTCTGATGTTGAAAAGCTTCATAAGCAGATTCTCGAAATGCGAGAGTTATCGGAGAGGCACGGCGCCCTCCTCGAGATCAACAACGTACTGGTTGCAAATCTCGCTCAGGACGATGTCTTTCACAAGATCTGTCGAATTTTGAAGCGCATGGTACCGTGCGACAACGCCGGTCTGGCCATTTATGACGCGGAACGCGATAACGTCCGGATCGTGCCCTGGAAGGCGAATCCTCAGCAAGAGATGCAGTTATTGGTGGTCTGGTTGACCGGCCAGGAAGGGTTGCTGGCCACGAATGGATACTCCACAACCCCTTGCTGCGCGACGACCTTGATGCGGTTCGTGAGTACACTTTCGAGAACATTTTGGAGGCTGCAGGTTTGCGGTCGCACTGTACGGTTCCATTACTTGTCGAAGGCGAGTCGCTCGGAACCATCGGCGTGGCCGCATGCGGCCCAGACAGTATTCCGAGTCAGACTCGCACTTCTTGCAGGAAGTGGCTAGCCAGGTGGCGCCGGCTGTCGTCAATCTTAAGGGGTTTCAACAAATCAAAGAACTGAACCAGAGGGCTGCTCAAATCGCGGAGCGGCGTCGCGCATTGCTGGAAGTGAATAACGCCGTCATTACCAGCCTTAGGCAAGAAGAGCTGACGGCCAAGGTAGGTGGCGCGCTCCGGCGACTGGCCCGTTCGATTGTCTAGGCAGGAGTCTGTACGACGAGCGCGCACAGAAGTTGGTGATGGTGACCGTCGAAGGCGAAGCCGTGCCTAGAGAGTTCTGAGTCGGATGGGAGATGTCGTTAGAAGACAGTCGTTCAGGTGAGGCATTCCGAAGCCAACGACGGACGAACACTCGATTCCGCAAGATGCTTTTCATTTTGTTCCTTTGAGCTTAATGCCACAATTACTGCGGGCTTATGTTCGATAGTGGTACCGAGCACATCGAGGCGACCGTGGTCTCAGTTGGAGCAGACGATTTTTCCTTGCGTTAGACTGATGATCGTTTTTTCGGAAATGCCAGGGTTATAACGTTCATAGGCAACGGAATATCCGTCCGCGTTTTCGCCCTGCGCGCCGCGCTGTCCGGTCAAAAAAACCACAATGGTTCCATCGGGTTTATAAAAAGCAATTTGTGAGCGGCCGGATTCGTAGCCCTGGACCTTCTTAAACCCGGAAAGATGCGATGTATACCAGGCTGCCGCCGCGTCCATTTTAATCGCGCTCGCTGGATTCATAACGGTAGAGAGAGAATAGAACTCTCCCTGCATTTTGCTCTTGCAAACCTGTCCATCTGGCATTTTGTCGGGCTCATTGCCCACGTTCTTAAATAAAACGGTGGCTGGAATAAGTGGAAGGCCAGTGAGTGGATCGTTGGTGAGTACCTTTGCCTGACCTGCTGCATTCGCCAAGCTAAAAACTAAGATTGCCGCTATTACAAGCGCATTTTTCATTAAATCCTCCATTATCAAAATGTGAGCCACAAATTCTTCTTTCTGACTAAGCTCCCAATCCCGGTTCACTTCGTCGGTGGCGGATTTCCGTTAGTTCAGCGTCAATTCGACACGGCGGTTTCTCGCCCGGCCTTCCAATGTGTCATTCGTATCTACTGGAGCGTAGTCTCCATCTCCACTAGTCGACAGCCTGTTGGGATCAACGTGATAACGTTCGACGAGAGCGCGCTTGACGGACGCTGAACGGCGCTGAGAAAGTTCGAGATTGTACTTGTGCCCGCCAATATTGTCTGTATGTCCGGTGATGGTCAGTTTCCAGTCGGGCTTGTCCATCATTGCCTGAGCGATTTCCTTCAGGATCGGCTCCGACTCTTTCTTGATTCCATCGCTGTTGTAATCAAAATAAATTCCGTAAACTAGCGCCTTCCTGTTTTTTGAAAGATCCTGTTCGATCTTCTTCTCAGGCGTGGGCAACGGGAACCGAATTTCAGTTACTTGCACACGGAAGTTGTTGACGTTCTCTTTGAAGAGGAGCAGTAACGGGTTCGCAGGATCGTCCAGAACATAAAGGTCCGTAGCCAGCGGCCGGTCAGTTGGGGCCTTGCTGAGCTCCTGCGCTTTCTTGCTCTCCACCACAATTGTTCCAGCAGCATGAATCGCAGGCAATTTTGTAGGAGTTCCGTTGACGATTACCGGCATTGAAACATCACCTGGCTCAACGCGAGTCAGATCGCCTCTTTCCCAGTGCAAATATCCCCCCTCCCATGAGCTACCCGCCGCGACATATTCGAGGTAACGAAAATCGATTTTTCCGCTTTCTTTGAGCGCGCGAAAAAGTTCAAGCGAAACAACAGTGGTTGTCGAGCCCGGCAACGTGATTGGTCCACCGCTCACGAAACCGGTGGCAAGACCGTGGGCATCTTGCAGGTCATTGGTGCAAACGTCACGCACGGCCGAATCGGGATTGCCCTTTTCGGCATCGGCGTTCGCAAAAAATGTGCCGCTGTCAGCAATCTCCATGTATTTGTTGGTGATTCTTGACACCGAATTCATTGATTCGGAATCGCCAAACTTGCGTCCCCAGGCGTTCACGACCAGGAGACCTTTCTCCATTGGAATTCCGCTGGTTCCAAAAGTTGGCGCAGAGTTGGGCGCATCTTTTGCTTCGTTGCCGGGATCGCAAAAGTTCTTGTGGAGTTCGTCAGGCTTCAGGAAGGGAAGTTCCTGATAAGGATTCGGCGGCGGATCTCCAAATCCCACCTTGTCCATCAATCCACCGATGGCGTCCAGCGCCTTGGACACGTTGGGATCGTCTCCATCATGCTTGCCGTTTTGCGAATTGTTCTGGTCTGCGTTCTTGCTGGAATTGCTGTCGCCGGAGTCGTTTGGCTTGGTGCCGTCGGAACTTGCTTTGTGATTCGCACCACCACCAGTTTCTAATTTATCCAGTACAGCAGCGGCTTTTTGCTTAACGCGATTAGCGAGATAAACGCCGCCTCCAATAACTGCCGCGGCTGCCAAGAAAATAAAAAGCAGGATGGCAACCAGAACTTTGCTGCCTGATTTTTTTGCAGGCGGAGTTTCCGTGCGCAAAGCCGCTAGCTTTTGCAGGGAAGCTTCACTGTCCGTTGCATTGGCAGAAGTCCGAGACTCCGGAGTGTCCGCCATCGGCACGTTCGCCGATGGCGTAACCAGTTCTTGCCCAGTTTGCGAGGCCGAGGTGCCCCCCCGCACCCTCGCGCCACATTCCGGGCAGAAGTCTTGGTCTTCTGTGAGTTTTGTTCCGCAATTGCCGCAGAAGTTCATGGATCAAGTACCTGCCTTCGCTGATGATGCGCAACCTGCCGGAATCTGGGTTATGCCGTGAAATAGATCTAGGGGCTTGCTGGTCATAATGTCCCCTTCCTCCGCAAGACGGTAACTTGTGAATAGAGCAAGTATTTGGTTTACGAGCTCTACGAAGACCTTAGGCAGGGAATAACCAATGCCGTAATAGAGGGACGCACCGATCGTTCCTTGTCGGCAAGGAGGTAAGCCTATGATCGGAGAGGTGATGTCTGAACCACGCAAGATCGTTCCGTTGAAGATGATCTGCACGAAAACGCCGGTATTAAACCCAAATGCACCGATTCCCACCATCGCGCGGATACTGGCGGCTACGACCAGCGAATTGATTCCAACGGAGACGCCGTTAGATGTAACCCCGAGGTCTTTCTCAGCCTGAACATGCGGAGCGGCACTGATGGACCATTTGTAATCCTGCATTCCGGCCCAAATACCGCCACCGAAGGCATAGACGCCTTCAGCGGATAGCTTCGAGGTTTTCGCACTGAAACCGGTTTCGAGTCGTAAGAAGCTTCCGAACGTGACTGAGAATGGGACCCCTGTAAGGCCATTCAGTCCTAGCGGAATGGAAAAATCGACGGGTTCATAAACCGTCTTGTGGAGATTGGCGTGGAAATCCTGCTCACTGGCTGCTTCCGCCTGCATGACGATGGCCATGTCTCCATCGAGTTTTACGGCGGCGGTTTTGATCCCCTGGTCGGTGATGTCCAAGTCGAAGGAGACGTTCGCGCCAATTACCCGCAACAGACATTCGGAAAAAATATTGACGCCGTTCTTGTGATAGTAGAACTGCAATCCGATTCCCGAATTGCTGGCCTCGGGTTCTACGCGGACGTCGTCTCCATCAAGATTGACCACATTCTTGCCTCGGGCGCCGGCAAATACGGCGGCAGCAATCATCCGAGGTGGGCTAGAAATTTCCGGGCCAGCTTCGGGAGGCATGCTGAGATGCGCTAGTTCAACTGGATTTTCCAGTCTCGCCCTGGAAACGTTGGCCAGAGATACTTGGCCTTGTGACCATCTGCTCCCAGCCCTTCGATAGGTCACCCGCCGTCCATCACCGAATGTTTCCGACGCGGAAGTTGGCGTCCAACGGCCAGGCTCAACGCGGGAAATAACCACGGTTCGTTCTAAGTGAGCACCGTCCTCTTCATAATTACTGGACGTTTTCGCGGTACCACCGACCAGTTCATCCGGAGGCTGTGGGAAATCCGGAGCGACGTAGGTCAGCATGTTGTCAGTGTCGATTTTTTGACTCATGGCGAAGTGGCCGCGTTTGATCACATCCGTCAGTTGCACCGGGCCCAGAAAGGCAGTAACGGAATTGCCTTCCTGCTTCAGAGACAGGATCCGGCCGACCGCTCTGCCCGTGGCGAAAACGATCTTGCCGACCTGAAATTCGTTCACGTGCTCAGCACTGGCGTCGAACGTCCAACTCATACCGTTGCCGGACATCGAACGAATCGCCTTGTCGCCGTTCTCCATGACGATCACGCCATCTGCGTAATCCACGTCTTTGGTTCGCCGCGGCGCGATGCCAAACTCGCGTTCACTTTCAGAGAGCGCGTTGATATTGATCGCGGTGAGGATGCTCGCGTCTGGATGAGCACTGAGGTCGAACATGCCTGCAGGCGGAGCGGCGAGCACCGTGGGTTGTGCGTTGCGATCGGTAAGGGAAGCAAATGGCTTACGGTTCGCTGGGGACGCTGGCACCGGAGCGGTGGGTGCGCTGTTCGCCGTTATCGATTGTTGGCTTGGCTGCTCATCTTTTTTCTTACAACCACCCAATGCGCCCAGCCCCAAAGCCAGCATGCAAGAAAGAATGCAGCGAATTGTCCCTGAATTGCTCATGCCTTCACCTCTACTGGTTACAGCGCGTCTGCGATTTCCTTGGCCAACGGTTTCACAGCTTCAGTGCCACATGGACAACTCAAAAATATGACCCGGACCAGTTTGTTGCCTTTGCGAAGCATGATCATGCCGTCCGCAGAAACGAAGGCTTCGTCACCGATCCCTGGAAGGTCTTGTTGTTCGCCAATCCGTCCCATCACTTTTCTGTTCAGGCGCATTTGTGCTTCGGCTGAGTTTTCGTCAATGGAGAAATTGAAAACGGGTACTTCTCCTGTCTCTGGCTTTCTGTCTTTGTCTTCACTCTGGAATGCTTTGAACATCCCTCCGGCATATTGTTGGAACACCTCCTGCGTCTTTTTGTCAGCGCCCCGGGATGCCGCCATGGCAGTCGCATGTTTCGCCATTACGTCGGCCTGAGTTCCTTTCGCGATATAGGAGCAGCCATTGTCCTTGGACTCTGTGCGGATGATCTCTACTCCAATCGCTTTGCTGACATCTTCTTTGCTGAGGAAACGACAGACATCGCCCAGAGAGTTATTTGAAGAGTCAGCGCTATTGGAAGACTCCGCGTTGTTGGAGGAATCGCCAGAGCCGGAGCTGGATCCCAGAATGCCCCCCGTTTCCTCGTGGATTTTTTGGCTTACTCGGTGGACGGCGTAATAAATCCCTCCAGCGGCGAGAGCTCCACCAACAAAAATAATGACGACTGCCGCAATGCCGAGTTTGGCGAGTGTGCTCATCTTCTTATTTGTCGAGGTCGAAGGCGGAACGGCTGCCAATGATGGCGGCGCTGGCGCGGCTTCCGGCGCTATCGTTCCCGCATTTTGTGGTATTGATTGCGCTGCGGGAGTTGGTGATTGACGCATGTCAGCACCGCACTTTACGCAGAAGACCCCAGTCAGTGCCGCTCCACATTTCGTACAAAATTTGGCCATACCCCGCTCCTTTTCTTTGGTTGTTGGAGAGAAATTGTTGGAAAGTGTCTTTGCTCACATCGGGGGCTTCACATTTCCGTACTCGAAGCGCGTGGAGCGGTGATCTTTGTTGCCTCTGCTATCGAAGTCCTCTTCGACACGCAGAAGTAATCCGCTACTTCTGGACACCCACATCTGCCCGTCTTCTGTGACCTCTTCATATTCGCGGTGTACGGAGTAGAGCGTGGCGGCTTCGCCGTTCACCGATTCGCTTCGAAGGAGTTGGCAGGTTGACTTGCCTTTCTCCTCTTTTTCCTTTTCTTGCTCCAAAACTTCCTGCGAAGTCACCGGGAGGCGCATCCATTTTCCGCGCACCCGGATGTACTTCTGGCCATTGGCGAATATCGTTTCGGCTTCTGTCTTGCCGCCGTTAACCGCGCTACTGGTCGTGTAACTGTGGCTGGGTGTTGTTGCTACCTTCGTCAAGGCGTCAAAGACCGGCTGGCAAGCGTTAGCAGCGTGTACGGGCACTGTCTGCCCCATCACGAATAGCCAAAGAACAGAAAGAGTGAAAACGTAATTGCGAAACATGAAGTTCTCCTTATCTAGCGGCTGAATTCCCGTCAGTGATATCTCGTGAAAGCGACGCGTGTTCCCGGTTTCTCCGCGGCCGATTCATCGTAGTAATTCGCTGAGATCTGGATTCTTAGTCCGCCGCTTTTTACAGACCAGGTATTTCCTCCTTCGCTTCCCGACCATGCGCCGTGGACGCGCGCTTTGTACCAACCGACCACCGTCGCAAAGCGGTCGGTCGTTGCGATCCCATATAACGTCGGGCCAATAGGGCCACTCGAAGGGAGGCAATGAGGGTAAGCAGGGACGACGGCTGCGGCCCAATCGGGATAGGAAGGCGCCGCGCTATCCGCCGCGCGTGCTGTCACGGCTTGCCCCATCACGAGTAATGAAAGAATGACAAGCGTGGAAGCGTAGTTGCGTAACATGCAGTTTCTCCATATTCAAAAATGATTCTGCTATTGCTTCTTGGTGCTGCCGGCGCATTTATGGTTCGTTCCTATGAAGCTTCGCCGTTCCCGTTGCTGATGGAAGCAGGCCGCACTAATTGCTCGCTTCCATTCTTCTTGCGTGCATGGTGAAGAATCTGGTCGTTGCACCGCCGGGCTCTTCGACGTCCCCGGTCTGTGTAAATGAAGTGGGTGTGATATCGGACCAGACTTCATGCCACAAAGTCTTCTTGTTGTCGTGTGTTTCCCATTCTTTGATCGCGAGTTGCTTGCCATCCCAACTCATCGTGATGTCGTTAAGCGCGCCTTTTAGGTCGCATGTGTAGGGGAGCTGATTGTTGCACTCCATGCCACGCAAGCTCTTGGCCTTCGCGTCCCACCAGATGATCCCGAGCAGAGCGATATCTCCTGCGGGCGTGGACATACGTTCTTCTTCGAGTAAAGTCAGACCGCCAATCGCGGGATGCCAGGTCTCCTCTCCGGTGCTGGTCCCGCCTTTCGGCATCTCCGGATTAGGTTCAAACTTCACTTGTAATGCCCAGCGGCCTGAAAGTGCCTTGATCAGGCTTGCCAAATCAGAAGTTTGTCCCGCGTCGGTGTTCAAGCTCGATGAACTGGCAGGCGAATTCTTCGTCTGCTGGTTTGCCGACGTTGGAGAGTTCGGTGTTTGTTGCCCATTTATTCCAACGAAAGCAAACAGCAGAGCGGGAGTCAGAATCAGTTTCAAAGCTTGTCGCATTGTGTGGTCCTCCTTAACGTGAGTTCACGGTGTAACGGCAAGAGAGTGCGCTGATCTATGGATCGACCTTGTACAGCGTCGCCATTCCTGCTTCCATGTGATCGTCAATGTGGCAATGGAACATCCAGATCCCGGGATTGTCGGGGACCATATCTACGGTTACCATTTGCGCCTGCATCAGCGGGACGACGTCGGTACGCTTGCCGTCGTGCAGTACGACATTGCCGTGCCAGTGCGGAGTATGAACACTGAATTGTTCGCCAAGCGCGACCAGATACCAGCGAACCCGCTCGCCTTTTTTCATGGTCATCATCGGGCCCGTTCCGTAGATGTAGCCATTGATGGCGAACTTGGCATTGGCAATGGCGAATCCTGTGCCTAAGCCGGAGAAGTTGCCTTCTGTCATCCACTGGAGCGAATTCGAGCTTGTTAACTCCTTGGGATCGCTGGTGAACGTCTGGATGTTGTGATCGAGATACCAGCTGATGTTCTCGTCAAATAACATGAACAGGCAGACGAATTCGCGGTCCACATCTTTGGGTTTGCCGTCTGCATCCGCCATGCCGCGGCGGGTGACGATCATCGCTCCGACCAATCCGGTCTCCACATCCTTCATTTCGTTGGCGTGGGAGTGGTAGAGCCAGACAATTGAACTGGGATCGTTGGGACCGGGCCCGGCGCGTTCAGGAACTTTCCAGGTGTAGATATGGGTCTTGCCGGGTGGAACGGCGTCGTCTTCCTTATCGGCGCCAGATGTTCCATCGTCGTAGGGCGCGCCTTCGGAGTCCTTGTCGTAGAACACTCCATGCGGGTGCATGCTGTAGGGGCGCGTGGCATTGTTCTTAAAAAGAATCTTGATTGTGTCGCCGACTTCTGCACGCAGAATCGGTCCGAGAATTCCGGCGTGCTCCCACTCGGCAGGCCGGGGTTTCAGTTGTGTAAAAGTCTCGTCGGTATATTCGCGATAGATGGCTTTGCGATAGACCGAGCCAATGCGATGCGGACCGCGTTCGGTGAAGATTTTGGAATAGCCTTCGAACTTCATGCCCATCATTTTGTTGACGCCATCGGGAGCGTAGTCCCAATCCACTTCGTCGGCAGAGCCCGTCACGGGCATGAGGCGCCAGCGCCGCGCCACTTGAATTGCCGTCCCCATCGCGCGAGAAGGGAGCGTGATGCCCAAAGGCCCTCTCCTTCTCCCGCTCATCGTCGCCTGCGCGCTGTTCATGGAGAACATGGACTCGACGGTGATCGCGACGTCGCTGCCGGCGATCGCCGCCGATCTCGGCGAGAACCCGATCGCGCCTCAAGCTGGCGCTCACCTCCTATCTGCTGAGCGCTCGCGGTGTTCATTCCCGCGTCAGCGGCTGGGTCGCCGACCGCTTCGGCGCGCGCACCGTGTTCCGCGCCGGCGATCGTCGTCTTCACGCTCGGCTCGATCGCTGTGCGGCTTCGCCGAGCTCGCTGCCGGCTCCTGTCGCCGCGCGCATCGTCCAGGGCATCGGCGGCGCGATGATGGTGCCGGTCGGCCGGCTGGTGCTCCTGCGCACGCGTGCCGAAGCGCGAGCTGGTCAGCGCGCTGGCCTGGCTCACCGTGCCCGGCGCTGATCGGCCCGGTGATCGGGCCGCCGCTCGGCGGCTTCATCACCACCTATTTCCACTGGCGCTGGATCTTCTGGATCAACGTGCCGATCGGCGTTGCTCGGCATCGCTCTCGCCACGCTGCTTCATCCCCAACATGCGCGAGGAGGACGTGCCGCCGCTTCGACATAGGGCTTCGTGCTCTCGGGCCTCGGGCTGCTCGGCCTCATGTTCGGCTTCGACGACGCTCGGCCGCGGCATTGCTGCCCGTCTGCCGTCGTCGCCGGCCTGATCGGCGGCGGCGCGCTGTCGCTGCTGCTCTATGTCCGCCACGCGCGGCGCATCGCGCGACGCCGATCCTCGACCTCGACCTGCTCCGCATGCCGACCTTCCTCGCCGGCGTCGTCGGCGGCTTCCTCTTCCGCATCGGCGTCGGCGCCATGCCCTTCCTGCTGCCGCTGATGCTGCAGCTCGGCTTCGGCCTGACGCCGTTCCAATCCGGGCTCGCTGACCTTCGCCGCCGCCGTCGGCGCGCTGTGCATGAAGATCACCGCCGCGCCGATCCTGCGGCGCTTCGGCTTCCGCGCGCGTGCTGGTGGTCAACGCCGTGTCATCAGCGCGGTGTTCCTCGCCGCCTGCGCGCTGTTCACGGCCGCGACGCCGCATTCGCTGATCTTCGCGTGCTGCTGATCGGCGGCTTCTTCCGCTCGCTGGAGTTCACCAGCCTCAACGCGATCGCCTACGCCGACGTGCCGCCGCGCGATGAGCCGCGCCACCAGCTTCGCCAGCGTGTCGCAGGAGCTCTCGGGGTCGGTGGGGATCGCCTTCGCCGCCATCGTGCTGCAAGGCATGCAGAGCTGGCGCGGCGACCACGACATCCATGTCGACGACTTCAAGGTCGCCTTCGTGCTCGTGTCGCTCGTCACCCTGTCCTCGGTGCTGATGAATATCCGCCTGCCACGCAATGCGGGCAACGAGGTGTCGGGCTATGGCACGGCCGTGGCCAACCGCCAGAGACACGTAAGTCCGAGCGGAACACTCCCCAGCCTTACCCCAATGTGATGCGAAAATTCGGATTCGCCGCGCTAAAGACGAAAGAGGCCGATCTCATGCTCCAAACTCCCTCGCGGCTCGCGAAGGCGCTGATCGAGGCGAGACGCCAGGCGAGGCTTGCCAGCCTCGACCCGGCGCTCGTTCCGCCGAATGTCCAGGCCGCGATGAGCGTGCAGCGCGAGGTGACGCAGGCGATGGGCGCCTGGGTCGCCGGCTGGAAGGTCGGCCATACGCCGGACGGCATCCCGGTCGCCGCGCCGATCTATGCGAGCGCGACGCATCCGGGCGGCGCGAGGCTCCGCCACGGCCCGCTGCGCAAGAGCGGCATCGAGGTCGAGATCGCGATCCTGCTCGGCAAAGACCTGCCGCCGCGCCAAGGCAGGCCCTATGGCCGCGCCGAGATCCTCGACGCGACGCAGGCCGTCCTCGCCGGCATCGAGATCCTCGCCTCGCGTTTCCCGATCCGCCGAAGCCGGATTTCCTCACGATCCTCGCCGACAATATCGGCAACGGCGGCCTATTTGCGGGGCGATGAGCTGCGCGATTTCCGCACGCTCGACCTCGCGAAGCTGCGGGCGCGGCTCGAGATCGACGGGGAGGTGCAGCACGACGCGATCGGCGGCCATGCGAAGGGCGACCCGCTCGTCCCGTCATCGATTACGCGAACGCCCCGTGCGACCTCCTCGGCGGCCTCAAGGCCGGGCAATTCGTCACCACCGGCACATTGAGCGGTTGCCCCTATGTGGAAGGTCCGGCGAAGATCAGGGCCGAGATCGAGGGGCTCGGCGAGGTGACGCTCGAGATCGAGGG
>CAWBXL010000255.1:0-28516 GCA_963792305.1 uncultured Acidobacteriaceae bacterium
TTCTTAAGATTCGTATCAGGGCACAGGCTTCAGCCGTGCCGCCAAAACCAAACAAAATGTTTTTTGACGCCCAAAGGGCGCAACTACCATCACTCTTTGCCTAACCGCACACCACGGTGCTATAAGCAGTCCATCCGGGGTAAGCGTCAAAAACGACCGAGTCCCGAGGGATGGCACCCACTCGACTGCGACCACTTGGTAGGCCTTCTGTCCCACCGATGCGCCTTCAACTTCGCCAACAACCCCGCATCTAAAGCCCCGGCATCACTCATTCCAATATTCGAGCGCACATGAGCCAACTTCCGCATCCCCATCGATCGTCGTGCTCACCACCGGATGCGACAACACAAACCGCAGCGCCATCTCCGGCAACGTCATCCCTGCCGGCACATCCTTCTTCAACTTCTCCACACGATCCACGGTAGGAATCAAATTACTCTTTGCAAAAACATAAAGTCGACCGCTCAGTCGTTCGCCGGGAACACCGTCTCCTTGGTCAAAGTCCCACCCAAACTTCCTTCATCTAAAAGGCACTCGCGCAATCACCCCAACATGCAACTCCTTGCAAGCGGGAAACAACTCATCCTCCGGAGCCTGATCGAAAATGTTGTAGATCACCTGCACCGCATCCACCAGCCCGGTCCGCATGGCCTTGATCCCATCCCCCCTAGCTCCACGCCATTCAACGAAAAAAACCGCCGCCGACGCCGAGCGATCATTAGCGCACGACACGTCGCCGCCGCCGTCACAGCCCGACCCACCAGAGCCCAGTCAGCCGACGAGCCGCCGACCAGGACCGCGCGACCCGTCACCGCGCCCGCGCGCCGCCGCCGATCACCACGCCCGACCGCGCGCGCCCAGCGCCGCCCAGCCGCCGCGCGCGCGCGCCGACCAGTCACGACGCGAGCGCGGCCGCCGAGCCAGGCGGTCCACAGCCAGTCAGGCAGTTGTCAGGGAGGAGGAGCGCGGCCGCCGCCGAGCGCGCGCCCACAGCGACGAGTCAGCGCCAGTCACTGCGTGCGCGCGCCCACGATCACGCCGCCAGGCGATCAGTCACAGCCGTTCAGCGACGCGACGCGATCATCACAGCCAGTCCAGCGACGATTGCCGCCGCGGCGACCAGTCAGTCACCACCACCAGTCACGAGCGACCGACGACGACGACGACGACGACGAGCGACGACGCCGCCGCGACTCATGCAGCGGCTCGCCAGTTACTAGTGCCGTGCGCCCAGGTCACGGGCGCGGACGCCGCGCCCAGCCGCCACATCCACAGCTGGTCACGTCACTGCAGTCACTCACTCGGGCCACCAGTCACTGCCAAAGCCGCCGCCAGCCGAGCGGCCGCCGAGCCGACGTCAGCCGCCGACGCGGACGCGATCCTTGCCGCCGCGAGGTCAAAGCCGCGACCAGTTCAGGAGCGACCAGTCACGCCACGACCACGTCAGCGTGCCGACGAGCGACGACGCACGCCCAAAGCCGCCGCCGCCGCCGCCGTCACGCCGAGCGCGGTTGCCGCCGCCGTCATCAGCCGTCAGTCATCAGCCGCGGGCGACGACTAGTTGGCGACCAGGCCGCCGCCGCCGCCGCCACCACGCCGGTCAGCGCCCAGCCGCCCAGCCGCGCGACCAGTCACAGCCGCCACCAGGCCAGTCACCAGACGTCAGCCGCGCGCGGACCGCCGGTCATGCTCAGGGCCGTCAGCGACGTTGCCGCCGACGACGCCGCCGCGGACGACCAGTCACGCCGCCGACGACGACGACCGTCACCACCAGTCGCCGCCGACGCGCACGACCAGTCACGCCCGCACAGCCGCGGCGGCCGCCGCCGACGCGGACCGCCCAGCCGCCATCAGCGGCGACTAACCAGTTTACTAGTTGCTCAGTCAGTCAGCCCGCGGTCATGATCACGCTGATGGTCAGGCCCAGTTGTCAGGCGTGCCAGTTTATAGGATCACAGTGATTAGTCACGCCATCCTTTTTCAACTTCTCGACGGTGTTGCGAAACTCCGGCACCTGTGTTTACCGATCCTCCCAAACATGAAACTGCAACACGTCAATCGAATCCGTCCCTAACTGCGAACGAATCATGTCCGCATATTTGAAAACATGCTCGGCAGGAAACACATCGCCGTATTTGTAATTGGGCTGCGAAGGCCACTTCCGATTCATGGGAGGTATTTCGAAGCCGCCACCAACCGCTTCCCGAATAAGCAGCCAGAGTTTTCCCGAGCAGCCCATCGCTCTTCCCCTCACCATAAGCCCAGGCGGTATCAAAAAAATTGCAGCCCAAATCCACCGCCAACGGCAAAGCATCCAAAGACTCTTTATCTTCCGACCCAGTCCACCCGCTCATCCCCCACAACCCATGCGCCATATCCGAAACCTGAAACCCAGTCCGGCCAAACGTGCGGTATTTCATCGACTCTCCTGAATATCAATTTCAAATATAAATTTAATCTTCACAAAGCAAGTCCAACTTAAGGAGTAACAAAGTGTCGTAATCAACATGCCCCAGCCGCAACGCGGCGGAATGTGAAAGCCCGGCACGGCAGTGCCGGGTGGAGCATCCCGCGAACGAGTCCCGAAGGGACGCCACTACATCCCCACACCCTGCACTGGCACAAACTTCATCACCAACGCCAATAAAACCAAAATCATCGCGAAATACATCGTAATTCCCCAACTTGCGCGCTCGGGCGCGTCCTTTATGAACACACGAATCAATGCCCCTGCCGCCACCACAAGAAACAATTCATCCCAAAACACAACCGCCAATGCCACCCCAACCACCACCAACACAACCCGCTCCATGCGACTCAACGCCAACGCTGCTTGCCCGCCATCCAAAATCCATACCGGGACCAAATTCAAAATATTCAACCACGCACTGGCCCGAGCCAATCCGGCATACAATCCATTCCCGGTCTTCAACCAAATCACCCAACACACCACAGACCCAATAAACCCCGCCGCCGGCCCCGCTAAACTAACTGCCGCCCGGGTCTGCAACGAAACTCCCAAAGCCCGCCACCGCACGTAAGCCCCAAGCCCCGGCAAAAACACTGGCATGTCTGCCGGTAACCCGCGCCGCTTGATATCAACAAAGTGCCCCATCTCATGCACCAATATCAGCAACGCAAAACCAACCCCAAACTCCGTCCCATAAATCTGCGAATAAATAAAGATGAATGGAACCAACGTCCACAAAGGCCGCAAATTCCTAAACCAGTTAGTCTCTCCCCCAGGCGTTTCGACATGCTCCAACGAATCGGCTCTCAAACCCAGCTGCAGCGCGTGATCGCGGATCCACTCCGCCTGCTTAGAGCCTCTGGGCAAAAGCGGCAAACAAGCCAGCCACCGCTCGCGCGCCGAACACAAATCTCCCTTCGCCTCAAATTCTTTCGCCTCGGCGGCAATCCGGTCCAACTCCTCCCCATGCACCAAGGCAAGGCATTGCGAGCACGCCAACATCTCAGGCGCAAGTTCGCCACCGCATCGTTTGCAATTTCGGAGAAGACCGGGAGTTATGACAGACAAGCGAAATTCACCCAGCCTCGATGATAAATCAGGCGAGTCTTGACGAAGAGCTATTGAAGGGTCCTGTCACTTCCATATCAGGCCGCCCTTGCGTAATTCTCCAGGCAATACGTATGCCGACAAAAAGAATGACCAACCCAATCACACCCCAAAGCGGGTCCTGCAAATCATAAAAAGGAGAAGCCAACCCATATAGAAGCAATCTTCCCAGAGGCGGAAAAAGTAGTCGTCCATAGTGTCTGTAAATTAGAGCCAGTTCAAAGGGCACAGCGGCAACAGACACCGCCGCATAAGTCAAAAGTGCAGCTGTAATCTGATATTTCCTGCCACCCAGGCCCTTGGATCCTTTCATCATCGTCCAGCCCACAAGATAACCAACGCCAAAAGAAAAATACCCAATCGTCGCCCCTTTCAACACAATAAGAAGGGTTGCATATCCCGCCATCCCCGCCACCGCCGCACCAATCCCAAACAATAGTGACTGCCCATAGGCGGAATGCGTATCAACCGGCGTCTGCTGCCGGGCAATTTCCGCGCAAGTACCACAAGCCATCTGCCCCCACCGGTAATACTGTTGTGAAATTGGTTGCTTGCAAAACTGACAGATGTCCGCGCTCGGCGTTCCCACATATTCTGCCGTTCCGAATTGAGGGGTAGAAGTATTTGCAGGATCAAACATGGCCGGGAACAATACCATGTCAACCTTAAGATGCAAAGTAAATATATTGATAAGGCGAGTGCCACGCTTCTAGTTCTCTCTCTATCACTTAGCGCCAAAAGCAACTGTCAGATGTTGCAGTGCAACCAATATTGTGGCTGAGAAGTGACGAAACGGAGAGATACATATGCAATTTAAAAAGAAGTTTATGGGAACATTGCTGATCGCTGGCGCCATGGCATTGCCATTGGCCACCGTAGGATGCGGGCCAGAACCCGCGGCTATTACAGCGATCCCTACTATCACGACCGCCATCGCTGGGACAACAACGAAGTCGTTTACTACAACCAATGGACGGTGGAAACCCATCACGACCAGCATCGTGATTTTCGTCAACTGAACAAAAACGAGCAGAAAGAGTATTGGGAATGGCGGCACAAACACGATCATGACCATGATAATGATCACGACCATCGCTAAACTTTTGAGGTAATCTCAAGGCTCATTCCGACCAAGGATCAGCCTTTACTCATTTCGTTGTGCGCAAGTTACTAATTTCGGAGTTGGCTTGGTTGTAAAATGCACCGGAAGCAATTCCACTCCCATTCGAAAACGGTGCACATTTGAATTCCGTCTTGACCGAGATTGAAACGCGCGTCCTGGGCGCATTAGTAGAAAAAGACATCACCACCCCCGACTACTACCCACTCTCACTAAACGCTCTGGTCAACGCCTGCAACCAAAAAAACAATCGCGAACCAGTCACCAACCTAACCGAAGAAGAAGTCCGCCAAACCCTGGAAACACTCCAGGAAAAACGCCTGGCAGGCCCAGCCCGAGGGGCTGACGGCCGCGTCACCAAATACGAACATCTACTCCAGGAAGTCTTCAACTTCACCCGCGGTGAAATCGCTGTCTTCTGCGTAATGCTGCTACGCGGCCCGCAAACTCCGGGTGAACTCAGAGGCCGCACCGATAACGTCAGACCTTCGAAACCCTGGACGACGTCCAATTCAGCCTCCAGCGCCTGATCCAAAGGGATCCACCGTTGGTAAAAATGCTGCAACGCGGCCCGGCACAAAAAGAAAACCGCTACGCCCACCTATTAGCCGGAGAAATAGAAGAGGCAAGTGTAGAGCGGACACTCCTGTCCGCTCCCCCGCGGACCACATCAGAAGACAACAATCGCATCGCCCGCCTGGAAGAAGAAGTATCCGAACTAAAAACCGAAATCGCTTCTCTAAAACAACAATTTGCCGAAATTCCGCAAACAATTTGAGTAACTGTGACCTCTAACCAAATTCCAATTCAACCCATTTCCATTCTGGGGTAACGTCAATTGTCGCGAGCTGACTTAAGCCAAATGTAACTTGAGCCGGAAATTTCCATCCGCCACAATGCCCATAGTCCACCCCTGGAGCATGCATGTTCAAAAAATTTCTGCGAATCGTAACAGCTATAGTCATAGCGAATGCTATCTGCCAAGCTCAGCAGGAACCGCCAGTGCCCCACACTTCGGAGCCGGAATCAAACTCTCGCTACTAGGCATCGGCGGAGAAGCCGCCATCCCTATCACCAACAAAATGGACATTCGCGGGGGCTTCAACGCCTTGAGCTACAGCCGCAACTTCGACAAAGACGGAGTAGCCTACGCAGGCCAATTAAGTTTCCGCACCATTGAAGCCCATTACGACTGGTTTCCCTTCGGAGGAAGCTTCCACCTGAGCCCGGGCATGCTGGTCTACAACGGAAACAAAGTGACCGCCAACGCCTCAGTGGCCGGCGGACAAACCTCGACCTCAACGACACGACTTATACCAGCGACCCCGCCAACCCAATCAGCGGCAAGGGGAAAATTGATTTCAAAAAAGTTGCTCCGACTTTCACCATAGGTTGGGGTAGCCTGGTCCCACGCAACGGCCGCCACTGGAGTATCCCTTTTGAAATCGGAGCTGCCTATCAAAACGCCCCCAGAGCCACGTTGAGCCTGGCAGGCGGGGCCTGCGATTCCAGCGGTCTGAACTGCCAAGATGTAAGTTCCGAACCCACCTTCCTAAGCAACGTCAAAACCGAGCAGGACAAACTGAACAAAGACATGTCGTCGTTCAAGTTCTATCCGCTGATCTCCATAGGCTTCGGCTACAGATTCTGAAAAATTCCGATAAATAATTTGCAGGATATCGTGAGCCAGCAAACCTAATCTGCTCCAGCTGCAAAGCGGCGGAATCAGATAGCCCCGGACGAAAGTCCGGGGGGAGTATCCATGAGACCGAGTCCCGCAGGGACGGCACCAACACCGTGTCTCCCGTGAGACACAGTGTCCCGCCCCAACAAAACAACCCCAACAACCCCTGCCTTATCAATAACTTCCCTCTGGCCCACGCCCTGCATTTACCTCCAACGCTGGATCATCCAGACGCCGGAGGTAAATGCAGGGCGTGGGCCAGAGGGAATTTATTGATTAGGATGGGGTTGTTGGGGTGTTTCGTGGGGCGGAAACACTGTGTCTCACGGGAGACACGGTGTTGGTGCCGTCCCTCCGGAGCTCGTCTCATGGAGGCTTTCCCCGGACTTTCACGTCCGGGGCTATCTCATTCCGTCGGCTTTCGCGCTGGAGCAGTATTAGGTTTGCTGGCTCACGAATATGTGTACAAATATTTTCGGAAGTTTTTCAGAACCTATAGCCGAAGCCGATTGAGATCAGCGGATAGAACTTGAACGCGACATGTCTTTGTTCAGCTTTTGCCTGTTCGGTTTGGACGTTGCTTAGGAAGGTGGGGTCAGGAACTTATGTCTTGGCAGTTCAGGCCGCCGGAGTCGCAGGCTCCGCCTGCCAGGCTTAAAGTCCTCTTGGAGCGTTTTGATAGGCGGCTCCGATTTCGAAGGGGATACTCCAGTGGCGACCGTTTCAGTGGGACTAGGCTCCCCATACCTATGGTGAAAGTCGGGGCTACTTTCTTGAAATCGATTTTCCCTTTGCCGGTGATTGGGTTGGCGGGATGCTGGAATAAGTCGTGTCGTTGAGGTCGAAGGTTTGTCCGCCGGCGACTGAGGCGTTGGCCGTCACTTTGTTTCCGATTTGTAGACCAGCATGCCGGGGCTGGGTGGAAGCTTCCTCCGAAAGAAAATCAGTCGTAATGAGCTTCTATGGTGCGGAAATTTAGTTGGCCTGCGTAGGCGACTCCAGTCTTATCGAAGTTGCGGCTGTAGCTTAAGGCGTTGAAGCCTCCGCGGATGTCCATTTTATTGGTGACAGGGATGGCGGCTTCTCCGCCGATTCCTAGTAGCGAGAGTTTCGTTCCAGCTCCGAAGTGTGGCGCTCTGGCGGCTTCCTGTTGGGCTTGACAGATAGCATTCGCTATGACTATAGCTGTTACGATTCGCAGAAATGTTTTGAACATGCTGCTCCAGGTAGACTATGGGCATTGTGGAGGATGCGAATTTCCGGCTCAGTTACATTTTGGCTTAGTTAGCTCGCGCATTGAGACGGGCTTACCCCAGAATGGAAGGTGGGCCGAATTGGAACTCGTTAGAGATCACAGTTACTCGAATTGTTTGCGGAATTCGGCAAAACTGTTGCTTTTGAGATTCGATTTCGGTTTTCTAATTCGGATACTTCTTCTTCCAGGCGGTCGATGCAATTGTTTTCTTCTGATGTGGTCGGCGGGGAGCGGACAGGGGGGTGTTGCCGCTCTACATTTGCTTCTTCGATTTCTACGGCTATAGGTGGGCGTAGCGGTTTTCTTTTGTGCCTGGCTGGCGTTGCAGCTAATTTTTACTAATGGTGGATCCCTTTGGATCAGGCGTTGGAGGACCGATTGGACGTCGTCGAGGTTTCGAAGTGTGGTCCATCGGGTTCCGAGTCTGAGTTCATCCCGGAGTTTGCAGGCCGCGTAGAAGCATGACGCAGAAGACGGCGAGTCTCCGCGAGTGAAGTTGAAGACTTCCTGGAGCAGATGTTCGTATTTGGTGACGCGGCTGTCAGCTCCGCGGGCTGGGACCCGTCAGGCATTTCTCTGGAGAATTTCGAGGGTTTGGCGGACTTCTTCTTCGGTCTGGTTGGTGGCTTGGTTCGCGGTTGTTTTTTTTGATTGCAGGCGTTGACCAGCGCGTTCAGTGAGAGTGGATATCAGTCGGGCGTAGTGATGTCTTTTTCTACTAGTGCGAGCCCAGGACACGATTTCGATGTCGGTCAAGACAAAGTTCAAGATGTGCACCGTTTCGAATGGAGTAAAATGCTTCCGGTGCAAATTTACAACAAGGATTCCGAAATTAGTAACGTGCGCACGAACGAAATGAGTAAAGGCTGATCCTGGTCTGAGTCAGCCTTCCGAGCTGCTCTACCATAAAGTTTAGCGATGGTCGTGATCATGGTGGTGATCATGGTCATGATCGTGGCATTGTGGCGGCCAGTCCCAATATGCTTTCTGGTCGTCTTTCTGTTCAGTCGGCCGAAATCGACGTGTGGGTCGTGATGGGGTCCACCGTCCATTGGTTGTAGTAAACGACTTCGTTGTTGTTCCAGCGGTGAGTGGTCGCGTGATAGTAGGGATCCTGAGAAGCCACGTTGCTACCCGCATCCTACGGTGGCCAATGGTAATGCCATTGCGCCTGCAATCAGCAATGTTCCTATCAAACTTCTTTTTAAGTTGCATATCTGTCTCTCCGTTTCGTCACTTCTCAGCCACTAAATTCGTTGCGTTGCACCGGCTGCCAGTTGCTTTTGGCGCTAAGTTATAGGAGAGAATAGAAGCGTGGCACTCGCCTTATCAATATATTTACTTTGCATCTTATGGCCATGTTTGATCCTGCAAATATTTCTACCCCTCAATTCAGAAGCGCAGAGTGTGGGAACGCCGAGCACCAGACGCTGTTCAGTTTTGCAAGCAACCAATTTCACAACAGTATTACCGGGTGGGGGCAGATCAGGTACTTGCGCGGAAATTGCCCGGCAGCAGACGCCGGTTGATACGCATTCCGCCTATGGGCAGTCACTATTGTTTGGGATTGGTGCGGCGGTGGCGGGGATAGCGGGATATGCAACCCTTCTTATTGTGTTGAAAGGGGCGACGATTGGGTATTTTTCTTTTGGCGTTGGTTATCTTGTGGGCTGGACGATGATGAAAGGATCCAAGGGCCTGGGTGGCAGGAACTATCAGATTACAGCTGCACTTTTAACTTATGCGGCGGTGTCTGTTTCCGCTGTGCCCTTTGAACTGGCTCTAATTTAGAGACACTATGGACGACTACTTTTTCCGCCTCTGGGAAGATTGCTTCTATATGGGTTGGCTTCTCCTTTTTATGATTTGCAGGACCCGCTTTGGGGTGTGATTGGGTTGGTCATTCTTTTTGTCGGCATACGTATTGCCTGGAGAATCACGCAAGGGCGGCCTGATATGGAAGTGACAGGACCCTTCAATAGCTCTTCGTCAAGACTCGCCTGATTTATCATCGAGGCTGGGTGAATTTCGCTTGTCTGTCATAACTCCCGGTCTTCTCCGAAATTGCAAACGATGCGGTGGCGAACTTGCGCCTGAGATGTTGGCGTGCTCGCAATGCCTTGCCTTGGTGCATGGGGAGGAGTTGGACCGGATTGCCGCCGAGGCGAAAGAATTTGAGGCGAAGGGAGATTTGTGTTCGGCGCGCGAGCGGTGGCTGGCTTGTTTGCCGCTTTTGCCCAGAGGCTCGAAGCAAGCGGAGTGGATCCGCGATCACGCGCTGCAGCTGGGTTTGAGAGCCGATTCGTTGGAGCATGTCGAAACGCCTGGGGGAGAGACTAACTGGTTTAGGAATTTGCGGCCTTTGTGGACGTTGGTTCCATTCATCTTTATTTATTCGCAGATTTATGGGACGGAGTTTGGGGTTGGTTTTGCGTTGCTGATATTGGTGCATGAGATGGGGCACTTTGTTGATATCAAGCGGCGCGGGTTACCGGCAGACATGCCAGTGTTTTTGCCGGGGCTTGGGGCTTACGTGCGGTGGCGGGCTTTGGGAGTTTCGTTGCAGACCCGGGCGGCAGTTAGTTTAGCGGGGCCGGCGGCGGGGTTTATTGGGTCTGTGGTGTGTTGGGTGATTTGGTTGAAGACCGGGAATGGATTGTATGCCGGATTGGCTCGGGCCAGTGCGTGGTTGAATATTTTGAATTTGGTCCCGGTATGGATTTTGGATGGCGGGCAAGCAGCGTTGGCGTTGAGTCGCATGGAGCGGGTTGTGTTGGTGGTGGTTGGGGTGGCATTGGCGGTTGTGTTTTGGGATGAATTGTTTCTTGTGGTGGCGGCAGGGGCATTGATTCGTGTGTTCATAAAGGACGCGCCCGAGCGCGCAAGTTGGGGAATTACGATGTATTTCGCGATGATTTTGGTTTTATTGGCGTTGGTGATGAAGTTTGTGCCAGTGCAGGGTGTGGGGATGTAGTGGCGTCCCTTCGGGACTCGTTCGCGGGATGCTCCACCCGGCACTGCCGTGCCGGGCTTTCACATTCCGCCGCGTTGCGGCTGGGGCATGTTGATTACGACATTTTGTTACTCCTTAAGTTGGACTTGCTTTGTGAAGATTAAATTTATATTTGAAATTGATATTCAGGAGAGTCGATGAAATACCGCACGTTTGGCCGGACTGGGTTTCAGGTTTCGGATATGGCGCATGGGTTGTGGGGGATGAGCGGGTGGACTGGGTCGGAAGATAAAGAGTCTTTGGATGCTTTGCAGCTGGCGGTGGATTTGGGCTGCAATTTTTTTGATACCGCCTGGGCTTATGGTGAGGGGAAGAGCGATGGGCTGCTCGGGAAAACTTTGGCTGCTAATTCGGGGAAGCGGTTGGTGGCGGCTTCGAAGATACCTCCCATGAATCGGAAGTGGCCTTCGCAGCCGAATTACAAATACGGCGATGTGTTTCCTGCCGAGCATGTTTTCAAATATGCGGACATGATTCGTTCGCAGTTAGGGACGGATTCGATTGACGTGTTGCAGTTTCATGTTTGGGAGGATGGGTGGACAGAGGTGCCGGAGTTTCGCAACACCGTCGAGAAGTTGAAAAAGGATGGCGTGATCAAATTTTTCGGGCTTAGCTTGAATCGGTGGGAGCCGGAGAATGGGATCAAGGCCATGCGGACCGGGCTGGTGGATGCGGTGCAGGTGATCTACAACATTTTCGATCAGGCTCCGGAGGATGAGTTGTTTCCCGCTTGCAAGGAGTTGCATGTTGGGGTGATTGCGCGAGTGCCTTTAGATGAAGGAAGTTTGGGTGGGACTTTGACCAAGGAGACGGTGTTTCCGGCGAACGACTGGCGGTCGATTTATTTTTGCAAAGAGAATTTGATTCCTACCGTGGATCGTGTGGAGAAGTTGAAGAAGGATGTGCCGGCAGGGATGACGTTGCCGGAGATGGCGCTGCGGTTTGTGTTGTCGCATCCGGTGGTGAGCACGACGATCGTGGGGATGCGGAAGTTGGCTCATGTGCGCTCGAATATTGGAATGAGTGATGCCGGGGCTTTAGATGCGGGGTTGTTGGCGAAGTTGAAGGCGCATCGGTGGGACAGAAGGCCTACCAAGTGGTCGCAGTCGAGTGGTGCCATCCCTCGGGACTCGGTCGTTTTTGACGCTTACCCCGGATGGACTGCTTATAGCACCGTGGTGTGCGGTTAGGCAAAGAGTGATGGTAGTTGCGCCCTTTGGGCGTCAAAAAACATTTTGTTTGGTTTTGGCGGCACGGCTGAAGCCTGTGCCCTGATACGAATCTTAAGAACTGCTGGGGTTACGGCGCTGTCAGCGAGTAGCAGATTCTTCCTCTGCGCTGCCGCGCATCGTCGGAATGACAAAATAAATTTAGGCGGCGGACTGGCCTTTTTCTATTTTGATGCGGCTTACTTTTCCGAATTCCTCGGCTACTTGCGCCATCGTTTCAGCGTTCACTGGTTTTTCGGCGGCCAGAACTGAGCTGGCGGCTACGGTGAAGCGGACGGCGTCTTCCGGTTTATCAAAATAGAGGACGACCTGGCTCGATGACATGACAGCGACTCCTGGGTGATTTTCTTCATGATAGGTCGGATTGCGGAAAATTAGGGAGTACTTTTTTGGTGCCTTGAGCTGACGGGAACTCAGAAGTACATCGGAAGGGCGAACCGGGGGAGTATTTACAGTTCGCGTCCTACTTACGGACCTTACGCCATACGGCCCCGGCAAGTCCTACAGCTCCGATGCCTGCCATGGCAAGGATCGAAGGCTCTGGGACATTGACGTGGGACGAAACGGGAGTCGCGGCAGAGGCTAGTGAGCAAAGTGCTAACAAGCTGGCCGCCAGCGTTAGTAAACGTACACGCATAGGCTCTCCATTATTTACTAAATTATCGTGCCGCTGGTTGACGTACACGATTTGTGGATTTTAGCAGTTTGGGTTGATTGGAAAATATCTAAAAGTGCGTAGTTTTCGTGAATTTTCTGGTATGTGTGCAGAGAAGTGCACAAGTCGCGCAATGGATTTGTTAGCTGGTTCCGAATTGGTCTGGAATTGGCTCCCATGCTCCGTTTTTGTGCAAAGTGTTACAGTTGAAAACTTATGTCGGCTCCTGATTCGCGGTTTGTGCGGGCTTGCAAATGTCTGCCGGTTGACCGGACTCCGATCTGGCTGATGCGCCAGGCGGGGCGGTATATGACGGAGTATCGTGCGGTGCGCAAGCAGTATTCGCTGATTGAAATTTGCAAGAAGCCGGAGATCGCGGCGGAGGTCACGATTACGGCAGCGGAAATTTTGGGCGTGGATGCGGCCATTATTTTTGCTGATTTGCTGTTGCCGCTTGAGGTGATGGGGCTGCCGTTTCATTTTTCCGCGGGCGAGGGGCCGGTGGTGGAGACGCCGATGCGTGACGCGGCGGCTGTGGCGGCTTTGCGGGTTGATCGTGCGGCGGATTTGGGTTATGTGTCCGAGGCAATCCGGTTGGTGGTGCAAACATTTTGGGTCGAAGCTGCCGGTGATTGGATTTTGTGGGGCTCCTTTTACTTTAGCCAGCTACATGATCGAGGGCGGCGGGTCGCGGAATTATGTGCATGCTAAAAAGTTGATGTATTCGTCTTCTGCATGGGATGAGTTGCTGGGGAAGTTGGTGGCTGTGGTTTCTGAGTATGCGTTGGAGCAGGTGCGCGCTGGGGCAGATGTCATACAGATTTTTGATAGCTGGGTTGGGTGTTTGAGTGTGGAGGATTATCGCGCTCATGTGCTGCCGCGGACTACGGAGCTAGTGACAGCGGTGCAGAAAACTGGCGTGCCGGTGATTTATTTTGGCACCGATACCGCTTCGTTGCTTCCTTCCATGAAAGAGACTGGGGCTGAGGTGATTGGGATTGATTGGCGCACGCCGCTCGATTTTGGCTGGCAGAGTTTGGGGATGAAAGGTGCGGTGCAGGGGAATCTGGATCCGGTTTTACTATTTGCGGAGTGGGAGAAGGTGAAGGCTGGGGCGGCGAATGTGCTGGCGCGGGCTGGCGGGAGGCCAGGGCACATCTTTAATTTAGGGCACGGGATTTTACCGGAGACTCCGGTGGAGAATGTGAAGGGGTTAGTGAGGTTTGTGCAGGAATGGACACCTTCGGAGCGATAACTGGCATCCGAGATAGTACTGCTATGAAGACGCCACTCCTAACAATAAGTACACTCCTTTCGGTGTTAACGATTGCACTCAGTTCCGCCCTGTACTCGCAGGAGAAGGGCGAAAACACACCAAGAATTGAGAACGAACCTAAAGAGAAGCATCAACTGTGGCTGCGTTGTGATGTGGACTGGCTGTTCACGTCACATGAAGTGGGGCAAGACTTTAAGGTCATAGTCTTCTTTCACGGCGAGCCCATTTCGGCGGCGAGGGTTGTGCTTAAAAGTGGTGGGTCCGTGATGCAGGAGACGGACACTGATTCTCGAGGAGTAGCGCGGTTCTTTGGGATCTCTCCGGGGCATTACGAAGCACGAGTCGAAGGCGGCCTTCTAACTCCAGGTACTGACGTGACGGTGAGTGGGAAGAGCACAGAACGAGCAATTGCGCTAGAGTGGCCCCAAAACGCCGTGTCTGTACGTAGGTTGAATGGCAGGCTGACTCTCGTACAGAAAGGGAATGGTACCCAACCACTACAGAACGCGACGGTCGAATTGATGGACTTGCGTCGCAACGAGTTAGTCACCCAAACCTATACCAATGTTGACGGGAGGTATGAATTCCCCGGAGTTGCGTCTGGACTCTATGTGATTAGGGTTCATCTACCTGGAAGCAACGAGTCCCAAGCGGACTCGTATGATATGGCTGTTGATGTAAACGAACGGGCAATTGATGAACAGCTGCCAGCTATGAGTCTGGAGCAATCCGACTGTGAGGGAGTAAAGGTAACCGCTACCGACAACCAGCCAGACAAAAAGTTGTTTGATCGCGCGATATTCGCAGCAATGGAGGGAAGGTTCGATGTAGCTCGCTTGACTGCTGCAACACTAATTAATACCTATCCAGATTCAGCCTATGCTTCCAGGGCCAAGCAACAGTTGCAAAAAGAAACCTATATCGGTGACTGCAGCCTCAATCGTCAGCCTTGCGTGGAAATTAATGACGATGAACCATGAGAAGGTCTAGATGTCCGAAGGTTCGTTGTGCTGCGCTGAAGTATGTAAGGTGTGAAACTAGTGGTTGCGTTCATCAATACCTACCATCCAGGCGGTGTCCAACTGACCAAGCGGCGATGGCCTTTGCCCGTTAAACAATCAGCTGGGCGATGGTGTGCCAATCGTGCTCTCTATCGGGCGAATATTTGCAGGGTACTCCTTGCTGCCAGAATAAGGCTTAATGAAAATCGGCGACGAATTTTCAGGTTACCGAGCTTGGTCTTCAGCAAACGCAACGCTCAGAGACGAGAGCGCGAACGCAACAATCAGGAGGCGAGAAAGTGACAAATGTATCCTCCAATCAAGCGGATTGTAACTCCGAATGCGAACCTATTTCTTAGTTAGTTAAAATTCTCGAAGATTCCGGCAGCTCCCATGCCACCGCCAACGCACATGGTCACCATGCCGTAGCGTGCATTGCGCCGTTTAAGTTCGCGGATTATTGAAGCGGTGAGTTTTGCTCCGGTGCATCCTAACGGGTGTCCCAATGCGATTGCACCCCCGTTCGGGTTCACACGTTCCGGATCAAGCCCACCTTCTTTTATTACTGCGAGCGACTGGGCGGCGAAGGCTTCGTTCAGTTCGATTACATCAATGTCAGAGAGCTTCAGACCAGCCAACTTCAGCGCTTTGGGAATTGCGAATACTGGGCCGAGTCCCATTTCTTCCGGTTTGTACCCTGCGGTCGCGAAGGAAACGTAGCGCACCAGAGGTTTGATCCCGAGAGCTTTTGCTCTATCTGCGTACATGACTACCGCTGCCGCGGCTCCGTCGGACATCTGTGAGGAATTGCCCGCGGTGACTGTGCCTTTTGCGTGGAATGCTGGTTTTAATGCGAGTAGTGCTTCCAGCGATGTATCAGCACGTGGGCCCTCATCAACTTTGAAAGTGATTTCCTGCCGCTTCGGTTTATTACCATTAGGAATTGTAAAGCTGACAGGCACCGGGACCGTTTCATCTTCAAACTTGCCGGATTGAATCGCCGCAAGTGCCTTTTGATGGCTACGCAGAGAAAACTCATCGGCTTGTTCACGGGTGATTTCGAATCGCTGTGCCAGGCGCTCTGCGGTCAGGCCCATGGAAAGATAAGCGTCCGGATAGTGATCGACTAAATAAGGATTGGGAGCAATCTTGTGGCCGCCCATGGGAATCATCGTCATGGATTCCGTGCCTCCCGCGACGATTACTTCTGCTCCACCGCTGCCGATGCGCTCTGCCGCCATGGCAATTGATTGCAAGCCTGAAGAGCAAAAACGGTTGATGGTCATGGCGGAAGTGTCTACTGGCAATCCTGCTCGGAGGGCGGCGATGCGTGCCACATTCATTCCCTGCTCAGCTTCGGGCATGGCGCAGCCCATAATGACGTCTTCTATTTCTTTGGGATCCAGCTGAGGCACACGCTCGATCGCGCCCTTGATGGCTACGGCGCCAAGTTCGTCCGGACGCGTGGCGCGGAGTGTGCCTTTGAAGGCGCGTCCTACTGGCGTGCGGACGGAGGAGACAATGACAACTTCACGCATGGGAAACTCCAGAAATCTTTATAGAGAATTTTAACCGGACTTATAACGATGCGCCTTCTGTCCGTCACAATCAAGCCCATGGCGCTGAAATTGTTTCCCAGCTTTTGCAAGCACAAAAATAGCGGGGCATGATCCGCCCCGCCGTGATTTGTGCTGAATATCTAAGCTTGCAGTTCGTGCTTTTCCAGATAGTGAATTGTGCGCTGGGCGTCGCCTAGCTCCATGAACTCACGGTAGGTGCCGCCTCGTGAGAACAATTCGGAGAGCCGGTCGTCGATCGCTTTTCGCGCGGCTTGGAGTTTGGACCGCAAGTGCCCGTGGTCCAATTCGAATACGGCATCCTGATAGACTTGCTTCCACAATGATTGATTTTGTATTTGTGCAACTTGCATGAAGGTTCTCCTTGGTAGAACACGTTAGGATTGCTGTTCAATGCAACCGGCTGGCGGCCTGATACTGCCTGCAGGCCCGGTGCGTGTCGGAGAAACGGTTGGTTGGTCTCAGCAGCGGAGAATACAACTGGCGAGCGACAGCATCGTTAGACGCGGAGTACTCACTACAGCTGAAGCCAGGTTTTTGTTTTTGTCGCGACCTATAACAGAACTGATTTTAATAACCGACGCCGTGAGCTGGGTTGGGGGCGGCTGTTGCGGCCCTTGCAGCATCTCGCAGCGGCTGAATGTCTCATCCGTTTCGCGGACATCGTCCTGCGCCACCCAGGCGAACATGGAGAGCGCCACGAGGGCCACGAGAAATATTCGGATCAGTTTCATTTTTGTAGCAAACAATCGATTCAATCTGTGCAAATATTCTGTGAAAAATGTATAGCGAGCTTCAACTTTTGTAGTCGTCGCCCAAGGAACGGTTGAGTTCAGTTGAGTTTTGGTTTCTTTTGGTTCGATGGCAGGAACACGTGTACGCGTTGCCATTGGTTGAATAAGAGAGAACATGATGAAAATATTGAGGATAGCTAGTTTCGCTTTAGCGACGATGGTTTTAATACCACTCAGCTTAGTGGCCCAGTCTCTTTACACTTTCCCGGAAGGAACGGAAACCCGCTGGGCCAGCCCGGAAAACCCTAAGGGCGAAAAGGGCAAGGCTGCGCAGACCAATGGCGGTCGGAAGGGTCGTCCGGCGGTGCCTGTGAAGACGGGAGAACAGTTAACTTTGGCCGAGGTGCATGGATCCAGCGGAACGGTGCGGCGCATTTGGGTCACGATCAACGATCGCAGTCCCGCTATGCTGCGGGGACTCAAAATTGAAATGTTTTGGGATGGGGCTGCGACTCCCGCGGTTTCAGCGCCGTTCGGCGATTTTTTTGGGCACGGGCTGGGGCATATGAATGCATTTCAGTCGGCACTCTTTGCCAGTCCGGAGGGGAAGAGCTTCAATTGCTATATTCCGATGCCGTTCAAGACCGGGATGAAAATTGTTGTAACCAATGAAAGCGGCAAGGACCTTCAATTGTTGTTTTACGACGTGGATTACACGTTGGGTGACAAGCACGATGCCGATACGCTTTATTTCCATGCCTACTTCCATCGCGAAAATCCGACAACATTGCAACGTGATTTTGAAATTCTTCCTCATGTCGCGGGGAAAGGCCGTTACCTGGGGGCAAGTCTGGGCGTTGAGGCCAACAAGAAACTCTACATGGATAACTGGTGGGGCGAGGGTGAAGTGAAGGCGTTTATTGATGGAGACAAAGAGTCACCGACGTTGTCGGGAACCGGAACTGAGGATTACATCGGCACAGGGTGGGGGTTGAATCAATACGCAAGTCTTTATCAGGGAGCGCCGTTCGCCGACAATGCGAACATGCGTTTTTCGTTTTACCGCTTTCATGTACCTGATCCGGTTTACTTCAACAAAGAAATCCGTGTGACCATCCAGCAGATTGGGTACGCATCTGAATCGAAAACCGGCAATCCTCTCTATACGAGTGGGACACCGGTTTACAAAGCCGGCGCTGGTTTGGTGGAAAAGGAAAAAGGATCGCAGGGACTTTTTGAGCGGCAGGATGACTGGTCCGGTGTCGCTTACTTTTATTTAGATAAACCAGAGAACGGCTTGCCGCCGCTTGCTTCCGCGGACGCGCGTATGAAAGGAATGGCTTGGGGCGGGCCAAGCTGGGGAGACACTCCGCAAACTGGTATCGCCCACTAGCGCGCGGAGAAGCTGAATACGGTCACGCTGTTGTACTTTTGTCCCGGCTTGAGTTCAGTGGTTGGGAACGCCGGATGGTTGGGCGAATCGGGGAAGTGCTGGGTTTCCAGGCACAACGCTGAGCGCTTTGGATATGGGCGTCCAGCTTTGCCTTTGGACCCGCTTAAAAAATTGCCGCTGTAAAACTGAATGCCCGGCTCCGTGGTGGACACTTTCATCACACGTCCGGAAGTTGGCTCGTAGACTTCCGCGGCGTCTTGTATTTTGCCTTTGTTGTCATCCAAGACCCAGTTGTGGTCGTAGCCTCCGCCCAGTTTGATCTGCTCATCGCTGGCTTCGATTCTTTCCCCGATGCGCGTGGCCTTGCGAAAATCAAATGGCGTGCCTTCCACTGACTTGATTTCACCGGTTGGAATTAGCCCGGCATCCACGGGAGTGTACTTGGATGAGTGCAAAGTCAACTGATCGCCGAGGATGTCACCGTTTCCCTGTCCGGCGAGATTGAAATAAGAATGTTGCGTGAGGTTTACCACCGTCGGTTTGTCGGTGGTCGCGGAATACTCGATGCGCAACGCACTCTTCTCCAAAGTGTATTTGACCTTGGCAGTGAGGTTGCCCGGGAAACCTTCTTCCCCGTCCTTGCTCAGATAGGTAAACTCGACTCCGTTCTCGACCGGTTGCGCCTTCCAGAGCACGTTGTAAAAACCATTGGGGCCACCGTGCAGGGTGTTCCCGTTGTTGTTGAGCGGCAGAGAATATTTCTGGCCTTCGAGCGTGAACGCTCCGTGGGCGATGCGATTGGCATAACGTCCAATGACAGCGCCGTGATAAGTATGGCTATTGGCGACGTACTGTTCCGCAGTATCAAAACCGAGGACGACGTCCTCCAACTTTCCGTTACGATCCGGTGTTTTCAGGGACACGATGATCCCGCCAAAAGCCATGATGCGGGCTTCGACAGTTCCGTCGCTCAAAGTAAAAATGTCGATGGGAGTACCGTCAGGCATTTTTCCGAACGGCTGCTTTGTCACGTCTGTCTTCGCCTCCGCAACCGTGGCACTAAACATACAACACAGGATGACAACCACGATAGTTTTCATGTCTGAAGTGAATTGTGCCTGCCAAACTTACTAGAATCGTGCCGTTGATTCAAGAATGGCGGAGGGAGAGGGATTCGAACCCCCGGTACCCTTCCGGGTACATCGGTTTTCAAGACCGACTGTTTCAACCACTCACACATCCCTCCGCGGGGATGCTTATAGTTTAACAGCGGGGGCCGGATTGTATGCTTAGAATGCTGCGCCTTTTGTGCTCAGTTTGGTGCGATAAAGATTCGTATTTGCGGTGATGAATAACGTGGAGCCGTCTTCTCCCCAGCCGCAATTTGCAGTGGAAACTCCCATGCTGAAATAGCCCAAAAGCTTGCCCTCGGGCGAAATTACAACGATTCCTCCGGGTCCGGCGGCGAACAGATTGCCGTGTTCGTCTACCTTCATTCCATCGGGTGCACCTGGGCCGTTTTTCTTTAGGTCGTTGCCGTCGAACAGTAACCGTTTGTTGGTGACCGTGCCATCTTTTTGCACGTCGTAGGCCCACCACTTCACGTCGATGGTGTCGCTGGTGTAGAGGATTTTTTCGTCCGGCGAGAACGCGATTCCATTCGGCGCCTTCAGGTCCTTGTCGAGCAGGGTGACCTTGCCGTCTTTCGAAAGTTTGTAGACACCCTGGAATGGCAGTTCTTTGCCCGGATCGTCTAACTGTTTGGGCAATCCGTAGGCCGGGTCGGTGAAATACAAATCTCCGTTCGACTTGTAGACCAGATCATTCGGGCTGTTTAAGCGCTTTCCTTCGTAGTGGTCTACCAGAACAGTTTCCTTGCCGTCTGCCTCGGTACGTACTATGCGGCGGTTGCCGTGCTGGACCCGAGTCAGGCGTCCTTGAGAATCAAAGGTCAATCCATTCGAGCCGGGTTCATCGCCGGTGAATGGTTCGGTGCCGGTGTAGCCACTGGGCTTCAGGAACAACGATGCGCCTTTTCCCGGCTCCCACTTAAAAATAGAATTGTTGGGAATGTCGGAGAACAGAAGATAACCGTGCTTTTTGTCCCACGCCGGCCCTTCAGCCCAGGCGTAGCCCCCGGCCAGTTTTTCCAAAGTAGCGTCTTTTGGTACCAGCTTGTCGAAAGCCGGGTCGAGACGGACGATGGAAACTGTCGGCTCCGCGGTTTGTGCGTTGACTTGAATGATTGAGAGAACGACCAAGAACAATACTAGTGAGATGAAGATAGGTTTCATGGTTGGTTCCGTTAGTCCAAGTCGCAGAGCTTAGGAGAAAAATCGGTTTGTGTCCAGATAATCGTTATGGTGAGGTATCCTAGCCCGGTTTTCTCAGCGTGCTTAGCGTGGTTTTCTTTGCGTTGCGGTAAAAGGTTTTGGTTTTTCCCACACCCCAACAAACTTTACCGCAAAGTTCGCCGAAACCTTCCGCCGAGTGCGCAGAAAAAACAAAATATTTACGAGTGCCGCGCTTCGTAGGCCGTTATGTCTGACTCATATAGAAGGGTTAGTCCTATATCGTCCAAGCCTTCGAGCAGGCGATGCCGTACGGATTCGTCGGTGGTGAAGTTGGCGGAGAAAGCTTGATTGTCTTTCACCTGCTGCTTTTCCAGATCGACTGTTAATTCGTATCCGGAAATTTCTTTGGCGCGGCGGCCGAGTTCTGCGACTTGGTCTTCCGACATGACTACCGTCAGCACCCCGTTTTGTACGCAGTTATTGGCAAAGATGTCCGCGAAAGCCGGGGCGATGACTACTCGGAAGCCAAAATTCTCCAGCGCCCAGACGGCGTGCTCACGGGAAGAGCCACAGCCGAAGTTTTTGCCGGCTACCAGGATGCTGCCTCCGGCGTAGCGCGGCTGGTTCAGCGGGAAGGTCGGGTCCATGGTGCCGTCCGATTTGCGGCGCCAGTCGTAGAACAGGAATTCCCCGAAGCCGGTTTTCTCGATGCGCTTGAGGAATTGTTTGGGGATGATCTGGTCGGTGTCCACATTGGCGCGGAGCAGCGGGACAACTTTACCGGTATGAATTCGAAATGGCTGCATGGTTGTCCTAATGTAGCGCCGGCGTCTCGCCCACGCGTAAATATCTACCCAAAGACTCGCGGGCCAGAGGCCCGCTCGACAGCCGCCGGGACGGCGGCGCTACTTAAATTCCCAATTGCGAATGTCGGTGAAATGTCCTGTAACCGCCGCCGCTGCCGCCATCATCGGGCTCACCAGGTGGGTGCGGCCTCCTCTTCCCTGCCGTCCTTCGAAGTTGCGGTTGCTGGTGGAGGCACAGCGCTCTCCCGGTTGCAGGATGTCAGGATTCATTCCCAGGCACATCGAGCACCCAGATTCCCGCCACTCGAAACCGGCTTCGCGGAAAATCTTGTCCAGGCCTTCTTGTTCGGCGATTTGTTTTATCACCTGTGAGCCAGGGACAACCATTGCGCGGACTTTTGGATTCACGTGGTGGCCTTTAGCTACTTTGGCTGCGGCACGTAAATCTTCCAATCGAGAATTTGTGCAGGAGCCGATGAATACACGGTCGACAGCAATATCTTGAACTTTGGTTCCAGGTTTAAGCGCCATGTATTCGAACATACGTTGGGCGGCGGCCCGGTCGGCTTCGGATTTCATATCTTCCAACACAGGCACTTGTCCGTTTATAGGCGCTACCATACCGGGGTTGGTCCCCCAGGTGACGAAAGGAACCAGCTTCGCGGCATCAATCTCCACAACTTTGTCATACTGAGCACCCGCGTCCGTGGGAAGCTCACGCCAGTGAGCGACAGCTTCGTCCCAGTCTGCGCCTTGGGGTGCGAAACGGCGTCCCTTGAGATAGGCGAAGGTGGTCTCATCCGGAGCGATCATTCCTGCACGTGCCCCTGCTTCAATGCTCATGTTGCAGACCGTCATGCGGCCTTCCATGGAGAGTCCGCGCACCGCTTCGCCGGCGTATTCGATTACATATCCCGTAGCACCGTCGGTGCCGATCTGGCCGATGATGCCCAGGATCAAATCTTTGGCTGATACACCGTCAGGCAACTTGCCATTGACCTGAATTAACATGGTCTTCGGCTCGCGTTGCGGCAGGCACTGCGTGGCCAGCACATGCTCGACTTCTGAAGTGCCAATGCCAAAAGCCAGGGCGCCGAATGCCCCATGGGTACTGGTATGGCTGTCTCCGCAGACTATTGTTTTACCCGGCTGGGTGAATCCTAACTCCGGGCCGATTACATGGACGATGCCCTGATCCGGCGAGTCCATGTCGAACAGCGGGACGCCGAACTCTTTGCAATTTTTTTGCAGAGCTTCGATCTGGCGGGCGGCGATTGGATCGGTAATCGGCGTACCGCGCGGCTCGGTGGGGATGTTATGGTCCACCGTGGCGATCGTTTTCTGAGTTTGACGAACCTTGCGGCCTGCGGCTCGCAGGCCATCGAATGCCTGCGGAGAGGTGACTTCATGTACCAGATGCAGGTCAATGTAGAGCAAGGCTGGGCGGCCGTTAGAGGCCGTGACGATGTGCTCGGCCCAGACTTTTTCGAATAGAGTGCGGGGAGTGGACATTTGGAATGGAACTATTTTATCAAGAAAACTCTTGTGTCCCGAGCTCCCGCAATATGGCGCTAAACACGCCCGTCTTGCTATGTTCGAATCTAGGGAAGGGGAGGTAACTCCAGAAGTTCCCTAGGCGTGTTTGGTTTGTTGCGTGAAATAAAACACCAGCATCGCCAATGCGCCCGCCAGCGGCACAACCAACCCCGCCCGCAAACTCGCTTTTTGGGAGACTGCTCCCACCACCAAAGGCATCACTGCGGCTCCCAGATTGCCAATTGCGAAAACTATTCCGCTGACTCGGGTGGTAGCTTCGCCGAACCAATGAGACAACAAAGAGACGTTAATGGGATAAACCGAAGAGAATCCCAGGCCTGCAAGACTTGCACCAATCACGACCGGAGTCATAGTCTTTGCCATTAGCAGAATGACAACCCCGAGGGATGCTAGTGCAACTCCAAATCCGGCTACTTTGGTTTCGTGAACTTTTCTTAACGCCAGCGGAGCCAATGCGCGTCCAAGCAAAAGTGCTCCCCAAAAAAAAGACGGCGTGATACTCCAAAATGTGGAAGAACTTGTGCTGATGCGCTGTGCGTAAGATGCCACCCAGCCACCGACCGAGTTTTCACTTCCAACATATACAAAGAACAAGATTGTAATGATGGGTAGTAGCCGATGGGTCCAGGGATTCGACACGGAGAGGGAAGCTACCGCAATCGGTGGTTTTTCTACGTCCACGCGAAAAGCAAATGCACTCATCGCAATCACCAGCACAACCAGGCTTGCCGCTAGTCCATAAAGAAATAAGGGCACGCGATGCTCGCGCTGGGCTATGGCCATTAATAAAGGACAAGCCATAGCTCCTACTCCCCATGAAGAATTTAAGAGATTCAATGCTGAGGCGCTTTTGGGGGCAAAGGAATGGGCTACGAACAGATTGGTGGCAGGAGTATTTGTGCCGAAGGCTACTCCAAAGATACAAACGGCAAGCAGACCGAATGCCCAATCAGCGCTTGCCAGCAGCGCGACCCCTATTCCGGACATGGCGAGACCGAACATTAAGGTCAAACGATAGCCGTAACGCCGAACCATCATTCCGGACAGCAGCATTCCTATGCACGAGCTGGCAAACTGCGCAAAAAACAAATAACCTGCCTGCATGTCATTGAGCCTCCACCGCGTCGACAATGACGGGAGAATCGGGCCGAGCAAGGTCATTACCATCCCGGTCAGGACGAAATCGAGGTGGGCGAAAACTGTACCTTTGGTGGCTGTCTTTTCTGGCAGCGGGCTTCCTCGTGGGTTATTCTGAATAGGCTTCGGAAGCCCAATTATAGACGGCAGAGTAGATAGCTATGGTGAATGGAAAGCGCATCGCGGTCGTTCTCCCCGCCTACAACGCGGAAAAAACTCTGGAAGCTACAGTACGTGAACTCCCGGAACTGGTGGACGTTTGCATTCTGGTGGATGACCACAGCTCCGACAATACGGTTGAAATTGCCAAACGTCTGGGGTTGCAATACTTCGTTCACAAACAAAACTATGGCTATGGCCGCAATCAGCAGACTTGTTACCGGGAGGCGCTGGCGGAGGGAGCAGATGTGGTCATCATGTTGCACCCCGACTATCAATACACGCCGCTGCTGGTCACAGCCATGGCCAGCATGGTGGCTTATGAGATCTACGATGTGGTGCTGGGATCGCGCATTCTGGGCGGGCAGGCTCTAGGTGGCGGGATGCCGCTGTATAAGTACGTCTCAAACCGGCTACTGACTGGGTTTGAGAATTTGTTTCTGGGCGTAAAGCTATCGGAGTATCACACCGGCTATCGGGCGTTCTCCCGGAAAGTTCTGATGGAACTGCCACTGTTGGAGAACTCGGATGACTTTGTCTTCGACAATCAGGTGCTGGCGCAGTGCGTGCACTTCGGATTTAAGTTGGAGAAGTTTCCTGTCCCACAAAATATTTTGCGGAAGCTTCCTCGATCAATTTTCGGCGCAGCGTGAAATATGGTTTTGGGGTACTGGCTACTACCATGCAGTTTGCTTTGCAGAAATGGGGAGTGGGGAATTTTAAGATCTTCAACTCCAAGGGCCGCCGGCTGGAGGCAGCCGAGCCCAGCTATTACACTTCCGGCGCCGCCTGAGTTACTTCCTTGCTATATATCCAAGAACTCGGCTCACCAACTGATCGGAAAAACCAAATTTCTTCTTGATTCTGGAATAAATACTGACTGCCTGTTTATCCAGCCAGATTAAGGCTGTTTTTTTTGGGCCGTCTTCGGGGCGAGCGCGATAATCCGTAGCCCGTATCAATCTTGGTTTGTCTTCAACCGTGTAGTAGTAAAGCGCCAGGCTGTTGCGCGCGATGTTTTCCGGACATGTCAATGGGTCGGGAAAACCGTGTAAGGAACGATCATCGGTATTGAAGATGACGGCATGGTTGAACAACGACGGATGACGCGCGGCACGGCATTTTGACGCGCTATTCCAGAATTCCAACGCCCCACCCCATTCATCCTGCCAATTCGGAGTCAGATATACGATCAAATTCAGACGCCGCCGCCAGTTTTGCTGATAGTGATGGGCCGTGAAGTCGGTGTGAAAATTGAGAAAACCTCCGCGGCTGGCTTGATGCAGACCTCCTCCATCGAGGCTGGGGTCAGCGAAACCAACCCTGAAATCCCAGTCAAATTGCTCAGCCATTCCACGAATTCCGGAGAGTTGAGTTCATCTACAACTTTCCCCAGAACCCCCGGGAACATGGATCGTTGCGCCATCCCCAGCTTGTTTTCGTTTTGGTGTTTGTAATATGTCCAACCGGGCGCTGCCGGGCCGGGAAAATTGCGCGCTACCGCTTGCGCAGCATCCTCTTCAAGGAAATCCGCCAAATAGATATGTGGGGAGGGCAATTGGCCCTCGGACCCACCGCAAAGCGCCCGTAAGACTGGGCTCCACTTGCGATAAGGAAAACACATGAAATGGCGGGGGCACAAGTTTTAGCTGGGCCATGAGAGGAGCTTCGAAAAGAAGTACCTGCTGCCCTCTCGTCTATCAGGTGCAATGGGCGGAGTGGTATGCACGGAGGGACAAAAAGGATGAGGTCAATCGAGACGGCAAACCATAACGGTTTCGTTCCGATATGGGCAGGCTAAGTTGCAATTTGCAACACTTTGCAAGACCACCGAATTCACGCCGTAATCGCTCTTTAAGCGATGGAAGTCTTTCCTGCTGAAACTCTGCCAGTTTTTTTGTGCTTGCACTTCCGTCCACCATTTTGTCAGCAAGGTTGGGGAACATGGAAACTTCGCCGCTGTCCTTGCCGGCATCGGACAACTTGCTGCGCTGGGCAATTGCGCGAAAACCGTTCGTGTCTTCGCCTTCGATTCTCAAGTAGCCGGGACCTAGCGCAAATTTAGCGTCGAGCGGGACATGAGCGCGTATCCAGAGAAACCCTTTCGCCCATGGGTTGCGCATTTCTATTCCCGGGAACTCGATGTGGGCGCTTGCGGAAATAGGGTCCTTTGAGCAAAAAACATTCCCCCGCACAAAGGTACAAACAAAACTATCCAACGCCACACATGATTCTTGAGAACAAACTCTCCCATCAATCCGCCGATGAACAGGAAGAGGACGATATAGAGCAAATGCAAACCACTTAAAGGCTGAAAGCGTGCCAATGTTCCATGATTTCCGGGGAGGGAAGAGGCAGGATTGCGCCGACAAAACATAGAGCGCGATAAATAATCAGTGCCCGGCACACAGTGTGCAATTGCTTGCTTTCTCGATTACGAGCCAACACGGCCAACCACCACAGGATTCCTAGCGGAGCGATAATCCCCAGCCACTCATACCATCGCCACTCAAAAAGATAATGGAAGGAGTGCAAACGGGCTGCTTCCGCGTACGCAGGAATATCTGGTGCAACCAATAGAGGAAGAAAAACAGCAGCTAGAGGGATAGATTTCAAATTGTTGAATACCAGCAGGCCGCAAAGAGATACAACAAAGGCCCCCATCAAAGGGTGAATTAACAGGGCAAAGCAAATCCAAGCGCACGCTTGCAGGTATTTGTTCCGCAACGTAAAGGTGATCGCGAAAACTCCAGCGAAGGCTGCAAGGTTCCTGGGGTTCACATATTGGTCCATGATGTAGAGCGCCGTTCCAGCAACTGGCAAAGTCAACAGTGCAGCAATCGTGCAGACACCGGACCAGCGCGCAATTTCAGAAGTAAAGCACTCCTCGCTCAAGTGGCGGCAAGCGAGTAACAGCAAAAAAACTGAGAGCAGATACCAAACGAACAAAGCCACATCCAGAGAAAGATGCGTCGTGCGGACCGACTGGGCAATCAGCTGCGCAAACAACGAAAAGTGGGTATAAGAATCGAAAAACCGAGCGTCCGAAGCAAATAATTCCGGCTGTAGGATTCGCTCGACCCCAGGCAGGTAGATTTCCGCATCCTCGGCAAAGGGATGGTAGCCGTGGACCAGCAGTGCTCCCAAGGTGAGGAGCATTACAATGAACCATGATTGGGATCGCTTCACGCGGCGCCGTTATTCTGGCTACTACGGTTCCTGGGAGGTAACTTTCAAACTGTAACTGCGCCATAAACAGTTGTCAAAGAAACTGATACTTTTGGATAATGAGCTTTAGGTAGCTGAACAGGCATCTCACCATCTATGGACTTGACCGCCAAGCCGGAACCCCAGCGTCCCAAACTTTGTCTCACAGAGATTCTGAGCTTTGCTTACGAGATTTCACCAGCAACAAAGTGCGTTTTGCGCTAACCGCCCTTGGCATGGTGATCGGGACAGCTGCATTGATTCTGGTTACGACCATCAGCCTTACGGGAAAACAATACCTGCTGAACCAGATACAGGCCATTGGCTCCAACATGATTTACTGCGAGTACCAGAGCGGCTGCAACGGATCACCAATACCGCTCCTGATCCGAGATTATTGACGATCTGATGGCGGCCCGTTCGGAAGTTCCCAGCATCGTGGCGGCATCGCCGGTCATTGATTTAAACGATCGTATTCCGATTAGCGGAGGAAAAGAGCGGGATATACATATCCTGGGAGTACTCTCCCGACTACCGCATTGTGAGAAACCTGGTCATCGTCTCCGGCAGATTTTTTGATCTGCAAGATCAGCAAGCTCATAACAAAGTCGCAGTGGTTGTAGACAAATTGGGCACGGAGCTTTACGGTTCGCCGGAAGATGCGATTGGAAAAGTCCTGAAGGTAGCGGGTCGCCTTCACCGTAGTAGGCACCTTTAAAGAGCGTGTAGATACCTTTGGGCAATCCGAGACCCAAAAATAAACTCGTGGCGGCCGCCTTACCGTTGCACGTGACTTGGCCGCACTTGCACAGCAATACGTAGCGAAAACTAATAGACTACAG
>CAWBXL010000256.1:0-13464 GCA_963792305.1 uncultured Acidobacteriaceae bacterium
CTTCAGCCATGCCGGAATCAATCTCCCAATATTGATTTACGCGCCCATGGGGCGCAATCACACGAAAATTGGACACGATTCCCACGGTTGCGCCTTATCGGCGCCGATACAGTGTTGGTTTCTGGGCGGCATGGCTGAAGCCGATGCCCTGACACGAAACCTTAATCTTTTACAAATTGCACCAGTACCCAGAATTGCTTCGGGTAGACTAATAATCTAACGGAAGAAAATTTGTAAGTCTCCTGGTGGGTAGTGTCACTCGTCCGCTTTAATTTTTTTTCTTTGCTATGTGTGCTCAGCATTTTTCTGAGCGGCTGTGGCGGTGGTAGTGGGGAGAGTTCTCCTTCCGTCCCTACGGGTTCCAATTCCACAACTTTATCTGCGCAAACCAGCAATAACACCAGTGCTGCCAGCTCCTTCGTGCAATTGAGTAACGGCGATGCCGGGGCCGGCAATGTCAGCAAGTTGCCCATTCAATCTCTGCTCTATTCGGGTTCGACAACCCAAATCTATGCGCATTTGCTGGGGTGGTTTGGCAGCTCGGGACACATCAGTATTGGCTACCAGTCGAATGATGCTGGGCAGGTCCATCTCCAGGTAATGGACATGATGAGCCGTGGCGTTGCAGGCGCGATCCTTGATTGGCATGGGGCTTCATCCGCGACGATTAATGACACGGCTATGCTGCTGCGCAAGGAAGCAGAAGCGCAGAATGGCAAGTTTCAGTTTGCGATTACGGAGGATGTGAGTGCGCTCTCTGCGTTTGCTGTGACCAATCATTGTGATGTCACCGAGCAGGTCATTAGCGATCTCGACTACATTGCCTCGCAGTTTGAGGCGTCGTCCGCGTATATGGAGATGAACGGGCGGCCCGTGGTTTTCTTTTTCGGTGTGGACACCTACTACATCGATTGGAACCGCGTGGCGGCATCAGTGGCTAACAATCCCATCTTTCTATTCCGTGGGAGTGGCGGGTTAAAACACCCGCAAACTGGCGGGGCTTTCCAATGGGAGGACCACAATTCCGCTGATCCTTTCGACATGCAGTTGACCGCGCAGGACCAGTTTTATTCGGCTGCGGTGGCAAATCCGTCCAAGATTGCGTTTGGCTCGGCTTACACGGGGTTTAACGACACCCTGGCGGGGTGGGGTACAAACCGGCTTACAGACCGCGACTGCGGGCAGACATGGTTGGCATCGTTGAATGAAGTTTCAAAGTTCTATTCGTCCAGCCATCAGCTGGCCGCACTGCAACTGGTTACATGGAACGATTATGACGAGGGCACGGCGATTGAGAGTGGCATTGACAACTGCGTTTATCTGACACCTTCAATTTCGGGGAGCACATTGCATTGGGCGGTCGGTGGCGGCAATGAAAACACAATTGATCACTACACAGTTTTTATTTCATCGGATGGGCAGAATCTGCAAAACCTGGGTGATGTGCCTGCTGGTATTCACTCTTTTGATTTAAGCCAGGTATCACCGACGGGAACCAATACTTTGTATGTGAAAGCTGTGGGCAAGGCCAGTTTCCAAAATAAGATGTCTGCCGCCATCGCCTACAAACAAGGCGATCAATCACCGAGCGCAGCGCTTGCGCTTAATTTGAGCAGTTCTCTGACGCTTGCTGCATCTACTGATGGATCGGCTGATTCGGATGGTTCGATTGCCAGCTCTACGATCGATTTTGGAGATGGCACGGTCGTGAGCGGGCCTCACGCGACACATACCTATGCGGCGGCTGGGATTTACAACGTCGTCGCTACGGTTGTAGATAATGGCGGAGCTTCGGCAGTCGCGGTCGAGAGAGTCTCGGTCAAATCTACCGCAACGGGAATAAAGATATTTGCTCCTGCTGATGGGGCGACGGTCAATTGGCCGACTTCTTTCGTTGCTTCGTCAAACTTAGCAAATCCGGTTACATCTATGAAACTGCTGGTGGATGGTACGGCGGTGTACGCGAGCAACAGTGATGTGATCAATACTGCGCTCAAAATCAATCGCGGAACCCATCACATTTCGATTCAAGCGACCGACAACACTGGCGCCACTTTCAGTTCATCGATTGATGTAACGGCGGAGCCGGGTGATTTGACTCCGGTGGCGGATGTAGTGACATTTCCGCTTCCGGCCGTGGGCGCAAACGCGGTACTGGCTTGCACTGCAAATTCCAGTGATCCGGATGGATTTTTAAATGCGCGACAGGTGACCTTTTCGGACGGCGTCACAGTTAAGGCTACTGGAGCTGTACATACATTTGCGGCTCCGGGCACGTATTCTGCAACGGCAACTGTTACGGACCAGTATGGGGCCACGGATACGGCTACGGATACATTCTCCGTCCCGTGAGGGTTGTCGTGAATTTTTGCATTCGTTCACGTCGCAGAAGCAAAATCTTAAAACGCTGAGGCCGCAAAGAAAAGCCGCGGAGGTCGCAGAGAAAATCCTCGCTATTTCCGCATTGGTTGGAAAATTGAGAATACTGCGCCCTGCGGATCGGCCAGAACCGCCATTCGTCCCACGTTTTCCATGGTCATTGGCTCTAAGAAAAACTTTGCGCCTAGTTGTTTCGCTTTGGCCGCCGTTGCGTCGCAGTTTGACGTCAGGAAATAGGCCAGCCAATGTGGCGGTGCATTGGGATTGCGCATGGATGACGGCTGCACTCCTCCGATCATGTCTTTGCCATTTTCTATGTGCTGATATCCAGAGGTGTCGTGCTCACCGGCACTGATTTTCCATCCGAATAAACCTTCATAAAATTTGCTGGCAGTGCCGGGATCGGTTGTGCTCAGGTCGGCCCAGCATAGGGTGCCGTCTTCTCCGGCGATTCCGATGCCTTTATTTTTCATTGCCTGCCAGATGCAGAATGTCGTGCCGGTTGGATCTTGAATGACTGCCATTCTGCCATTGTCCATCACATCAAACGGCGGCGCGCAGATTTTTCCGCCTAGCTGCTCGGCCTTTTTGGCAGAGGCGTCGACATTCTCCACTGCCATGTAGATGCCCCAGTACGGCGGCATACCTTTCTGTTCGGGCCGTAGAGTGCAGGCTGCGGCGGTGTCCTGGCCCTGGAGCCTGAAGATGGAGTAGTACTCGTTCGGGCCCATGGGATTGTCTTCTACTCCCCAGCCGAACAGGTTCATGTAGAAATCTTTGGCGGCTTTTTGGTCAGTGGTGGTGAGTTCGATCCAGCAAAAGGAACCGGGCTTGGGAGTAATGTGCGGCATGGGGTGAGTATATGCCGTTGAATGGGCTTGGAACCTGGGCTTATTGTAAAAAATTTATTACAACGGCGATGGGAGGCGAGTCGCCCCGCCCCCGCAAAACTTTACCGTCACAAACTTAAGCTGCTACTTTGCGGAAAGCTTCCAGGGCCTTTTCTTCGCTGTCATAAACGTCAAATACAGTTAAAAGTTTTGTTACCTGGAGCAGATCTCCTACGCGCTTGGTCAGGTTGGCCAGTTTTATGGATGCGCCTGCGCTAGTGGCCGAGGTATAGAGTGCGACCAGCGTACCCAGCCCGCCGCTATCAATGTAGTTGATCTCGCCGAGGTTCAGGATGATGCGCTTATTTTCCGGGATCAGTTGCTTTACCGTGTCGCGCAAATAGCCGGATTCATCGCCAAATACGATGCGGCCGACACAATCTACTACCAGAACACCATCTTCGTTACGGTTGGATAATTTGAGCTGCAAGGGAGTCTCCTTGGTTTCAAACCTACGCTGTATCAGCGTACCTTGGGGTTGGATTTCAGGCAAGGACTTCATGCATTTCCGGGCGCTCCACGGCGGCAGGAGTCACGTATAATCAAACGTTCTCTCCCATGAGTTATCAGGTACTAGCGCGCAAATACCGACCGCAAAAGTTCTCCGAAGTCATCGGGCAGGACCACGTTACCCGTACTCTCAAAAATGCCATTGAGCAGGGACGTATTGCCCATGGGTACATTTTCAGCGGCCATCGCGGGATTGGGAAGACTACCATCGCCCGCATTTTAGCTATGGCCTTGAACTGCCGGTCGTCGGAGAATCCGGTGGCGGAACCCTGTGGAGTTTGCGATTCCTGCATCGAGATACGGGCCGGGAATGCGGTGGATGTCATTGAGATTGATGCCGCTACCAATCGTGGAATTGATGAGATACGCGAGCTACGAGAGGCGGCGCGATACCGTCCAGCCCGTGACCGCTTCAAGATTTACATTCTGGATGAGGCGCATCAGATTACAGATGCTGCCTTTAACGCGCTTTTGAAGACGCTGGAGGAGCCGCCGCGGGCATGTGGTTTTCATGCTCGCTACCACCGCGCCGGAGGACATTCCGCAAACCATCCGCTCGCGTTGCCAGCACTTCAGCTTTCGCGCGGTGAAATTCGAGGAGATTGTTGGGCAGCTCAAAGATCTCGTTGGCCGGGAAAAATTCCAGGCTGACGATGACGCCCTGGCCCTGTTAGCAGAAGCTGGAGATGGTTCGATGCGCGATGCGCTCTCCATTCTTGATCAGGCGATTGCGTCGAGCGATGGCAAGCTGACTGCGGATTCCGTGCGGCAGTTGGTGGGGACGGTTTCCTCCAGCGTCCTGGAAGATGTGATGCAGCAGGTTGCTCAAGGCTCGAGCGATGAGGTGCTGAAGCTGGTGGACCGGCTGCTGAGCGATGGGCAGAATCCTACGCATTTTGCCAAGCAGTTAGTGCGCTTTTTGCGTAATGCAGTGGTGGCTAAAGTGGCTGGCGGCGAGTCTTCCCTGTTGCAAATTTCCAGCGATGAGCGGCAGCGCGTGGCCCGCGCGGCTGAATTGTTTTCTGAAGAAGACCTGACGCGGCATTTGCAGATCATGTTGCGAACGCATGGTGAGTTGGGCTACCGCCAGGAACAGCGGTTTCATCTGGAGTTGGGCCTGTTAAAGATGGCCCATGCGCAACGGCTGCTTCCGATTGAGCAGTTGCTTAGCGATGTGGCGATTGCGCCAGTGGCGGCGCGGCCAGCCGGAAAGCCCACTGTGGTTCCCAGTGCTCCGCGTGCAGAAACGCCGGCTTCGCGATCAAATTATGTTTCTCCTTTTTCCGCGGATAGCGCACGGAAAAGTGGTTCGAAGCCGCAGATGTCGGTGGAAAGTCCGGCAGCGCCCGGGCCTCGGATTGTTAGCCCTGCGTCAACACCGGTCGTAATGGGATCGGCCGCGCCGGCAGCGGTGAATCAGGAAGCGCCTACTCTTGCTCCGCCGGTGGCCGTGGAAGAAAAACAAGTTGAAGTTGTTCCGCAACTCGAAGCCTCAGCACAGCCGGAAGATCTGCGCCGCATGGTTTTGAATGCTTTGGCTGAAGCTGGGCAGCGCATGGTCGTTTCCATGCTGGAAACCGGGGAGTGGAAGGTGGAAGGAAGCGAAGTTGTGGTTAAAGTCGCCTCTTCCGCGGCTGTTATTGAAATGTCGTTCGGGGCGGATGCCAAGCGAATCTTGATCGCTACCGCCAGCGGAGTTCTGGGACGTCCGGTCAAAGCGAAAGTGATTCCTGGAGGAACACTACAGGCGGCGCCTAGCGCTCCGGCACCGAATGGTGGTGGGCGGACTCGCGCGGAGCAGGATCCTATCGTCCAGCGAATGAAAGAAAAATTTGGCGCGGAAATTCGGACGATTATTGACTACAAGGAAAAACGGTAAAGGTCTCATGTCTAACTTTAATATCCAGGAACTGGTTTCGCAGGCAAAGCAGCAGTATGAAGTCCTGCAAAAGAAGATGGAAGAAACTGTTGTCGAGGCTTCCTCCGGGCGGCGGCAGCGTGACAGTGAAAATGAATGGCCGCAAGCAAGCGCTTAGCATCAAGATTGATCCCGAAGTGGTGAAGGGCGGGGATCTGGAGATGCTTCAGGATCTGGTGACTTCGGCGGTGAATGCTGCCAGCGCGAAAGTGGATCAGGCCATGCAGTCCACTATGGGGGGAATGCTTGGCGGGATGGGGATTCCGGGGCTTTAAACATTCTTTTACTTTTAACGTACAGAAGATTTGTAGGGATCCTTCGGTGCGCAAAAAACGCCCCCTCAGGATGACACGTTTTTATGGCTAAGTTTGCAGAGCCGATGGTACGGCTGATTGACGAGTTGAAGAAGCTGCCTGGTGTGGGCAGCAAGAGCGCGCAGCGGCTCGCCTTTCATATTTTGCGCTCGAGCGAAGATGATGCGGAGGCGCTGGCTGCCGCGGTGCGTGATGTGAAGGCAAGCCTCCGGCTTTGCTCAGTGTGCAACAACATTACTGACGTTGACCCTTGCGTTTATTGCACCAGCGCTACGCGAAACCAGCGGCTGGTTTGCGTAGTGGAAGAGCCTACCAATATTGCTGCCATCGAAAAGACCAAGCACTTTAATGGGGCTTACCATGTTCTGCATGGGGCGATTTCTCCATTGCATGGAGTTGGGCCGGAGCAGTTGCGGATTGGAAATCTGATGCGGCGCGTGGACAGTGGACAGGTGGACGAAGTGATTATTGCCACCAATCCAACAGTGGAAGGCGAGGCCACAGCGACCTATCTTTCTGGACAATTGCGGCGGGCTGGGTTGAAAGTCACACGTATTGCCATGGGAATTCCGGTGGGAAGTGACATTGAGTACGCCGATGAAATTACTATGTTAAAAGCTATGGAAGGGCGACGCGAGCTGTAGTTGCCGTCCAGAGTGTGAAAAACTTTTCCTTTTCTTGTCCTGCTGATTTGCCCTACGCTAACGCGCCAGTGATCCAATAAACTATTTATATTCAATTACATACATAAGACTCATTTACTCTTAGTTGAACATCGCCATTGGCTAACGGCTTGCTCTATTCCATAGCAAGACACCGTTTGTTTCCTCGCTCCTTCTTGGATTTGTTGGTGAGAACAAAAGGTAAAAAAGCCATTTCGTCACCAACCGCGCCGCGTGTGATGTAACCGCATCCTCACACGACGCACTCCAAACCGGGCTTAATAAGCCCGGTTTTTTTGTGCGTGAAAATTGGGCCTGAGTAATCTAGACACGCATTTGCGTTGGCATTTACTCTCAGCTTCATGCGCCGCTTTCTTAGGCAGTAACTCTACTCCTGTCTGTTTTGCTTTTCATTGCGGCTACTGGCGTCAAACCCAAAATACAAGTTGCAAACGATGGCTTCCCAACCGGGCAGGAAACACCCGAGGGTACCGCGAGTGATCTGGCGAGATCCTTTATCCAGCATGATGCAAGATCGTTTCGTAGCTTATGTGTTCGCCCGTTTAGTGCTGGACAAGCAAAGATTGACTACACTGATTATCTGGATGGAGTCGCGGGCCACATGGCGCAGGAGAAGCAGTTTCCGGCCCAGGATTCACCTCAAAAAATCACACAGGTATATGCGGCACGACATCTAAGCAAGAATGGTCCTGCATCATACGCCTACGCAACATTCAATTTTCAAGACGTAATGTTCGTTGACGTTAAGGTCAAGCTAATGAATGGTCAGACTCTTCTACGACGGACGATGGTCATTAAAGACCAAGATAGCAAGTGGTATGCGCTCCCAGTACCGGACATTTCCCCGCTGATGAGCGACGGCATCTACGACGAAACACCATCTACTGAGTCATTCACGGTCGCGCACAACGCGGCACAAAAATAGCAATAAAGCTCTTTTAGCGTCAGCGTAGATCACGCGCTTTTTCTGCGATCTCCGGTGGCGGACGACAACGGCTTCACAAGAATCGGCCTACGGTATGACATTTCCAGCAGGTGTCTTGCTGCCGCGATAGTTTCCGCCGAGCGATCGCGGGATGAGTATCCCTGAGCACCCACAATGAGCACACCATTTTTCTGGGCGAGTTGCAGCTTCTGGATGCGTCCGTCCTGCTTGGAATCAAAGGCGTTGGCCAAGCGGAAATTCCCGCCAGTCTGGCTACCTCCTGTCGGCGCGGCAAAGATGCGCCACGCAGTGGCTTTTGGCCGCTGCGGGGTAACGCTCCACGGTGGTAGCGGGCTATGGTTCCTGCCAGCGAAACATCCTGAGCGCTCCATCCTAGTGGCGGCGTGAGGCGGTGAACCAGCTTGTAGGTGGTCTTGTGATGTCCCTTCTCCTGCTGCGAACGGCCTACGTCGTGCAAAATTGCGGCTAGCTGTAGGATTGATCGCTGGTTCGCGCCGTTGCCGGCTAATAGACCTTCTGCTGCTAAGCCGTCGTAGAGCTGTAGTGCGAGGCGGGTGACATGCGCAGAATGCTGGGAGTTGGGATCGAGGAATGACGCCCACAGTTTCAGCCGTTGTAAGCCGATCGCCCAAATTTCTTTGCCTTGTGGAAGGGCTTCGCGCCAATGTTGCCAGAGGCCGGTTTTGCCCAGGGTTTTGTCGCGATATTTCTGTACCCGCTTGTCGCGCTCTTCCATGATTCTCGTACGCCAGCGTAACTTGGCCTCGGCATCAGGGAAGGCATTGATCTGCACCGCCGTCGCCCAAAGCACATCGAGGTCGTGGACGTCGCCCAGCAAATCCTGGAGATCTTTTAGATCGCCGGACCATGCCTCGTGCTGTTGAGGAAGGAAATTTTCTACGATGTAGCGGAAGCGTTTGATGCCAATGCGCAGGCTATGGAGCGCGACCTGCGAGCGATTGCGCATGGCGCGCTGGTGAAGTTTATAGCCATCCATCCAGCGTTCCAGCGCGAGATGGCGAAAGATAGCGCTACCAGTGCGTAAACGCGCGGCCCGGCGAGGCAGCGCGCGGCACCATTTTCTCCATTGCTTGCGATCGAACTCTTGCAGCGCCAGCGCAGCCTGAGCTTTGAATTTTATTTCCTGCACGGCGAGAAAATTCAGCAACATGCTGGTGACTGGATCGCCGGGGATGTCCAGTTTGTGGACCCATTCTTCCATCACCTGCGCATCGCGCAATTCACCCAGACTGCTGAACGAATCGCTTCCCTGCTTTCTTCATTTGCTTCCATGAGGGATCGGGATCGACTGCCATCAGGCCGTCGGCCATGGAACGGCAGCGGCGCAGGGCCACACGCAAATCGTGAACAGGATCAGCTGCAAATTCCGCGCTGGCGTGATTGCATTCTTCGAGAACACGCAGCATCCAGAAGGCGAAACCTGAGTCCTTACGCGGGCCTTGCGTGTGTAGAGCGGACGAAGCCATGACGCAACATTCTAGCTTCCGCGCGAATTATGCGAAAGTGTATGGACTTTTAAAGTTCCATTAGAAAACCTGAGAATCTCGATTCAAATAAGGGCCACAAAGGGCGGGGTTTTATCATTACCTCCGTAATGTGCGTCCTCTTACTTTTCGCATTAGGCTAACCCTACTGGAAAGATAGGAGTACCCCATACTCACGACGGAGACAAACCGGCTAAACAGGGTGGCTTCGGCCCGTGCCTTCGTGCACAGCCTGAATATCCTGGTGAAGTATGTGCGTCTGTATGGCTTTGATCATAAGCGTACGGAAGGCCAGTTCCAGACCACCTGGAATGAGCTCCAAAATGGATTGCCATCCACCGGCGACGCCGGATTCTTGTTGGGAGTAACCGGCAGCCAATTGTTACTGGATGGAATGCCCCTTGAAACTGGACAAGCTGAACGCAGCTTTGCACAGCTGCTGACTACCGCGGGACTCGCGAGTATTCACTTTTCGCAAAAAGTTACGCGTGACGATTTCATTCGCCTGGTGCGTGCATTTACCGTCGCCGGTTCCAAGGCACAGGATGTAGCCAAGCAGATCAAAGATACGTTCGGAGACAGTCCGCAAGCGACCATACGAATTAACGAAGTCAAATTCATTGCCGCCGATCCATCCACGGGTGAGGTCAGCATTGCGGCACAAATTGCCGCGCAGACCCTGGGTCCTGAGTTCAAGCAATGGTTGAACGAACCACAAAAACTTCTGCAATTGATTGCGGCGGCTGAAGGCGCAAAGAACGTTGGCGGCGACGGCACCGGAACCATGACGGTCCCGATTGGCTCGGTGCCAAATATCGCGGGCAGCGGTGGTGGAGGAACTGGAAGCGGTGGCGGTGACGGAACCGGTGTCGGAGGTAATTGGACTGGCGGAGTGGTTCCTCTGCAAGAAGAGGAGGTCATCCAGGCCATCCGCTTGCTGACTCGCTTTGGTGAAGTCAGCGGTGATCCCGACATCAGCCCGGAAGTATTCCAGAAAGAATTAAGCGAGGTTGATACCAATACCAAAGCCAATCTTCAGGATTTGTTGTCGAGCCTGGCGGCAAACGCCACGGCGGCACAGGAAAACGACACGCCTCTGCTGATGAAAGCGGCCGAGCACATGGCCATTCGCTTCGCGCTGGAGAAATTCCAGAAAGGCGAAGTAAGGTCAATGCCGTCCACCAGATGATGGAGCACATGAGCCGGCAGATGGACACTCTGCGGCACATCCTGCGCATGCAGGAAGACAAGATGGGCAAGGCGGGGATTCTGGTGGAGTCCCACGCCGACATTCTGGACCGCATGTTCTGGGCGGAAGTGCCGGAGGCGGGCAAGAAAAGCGTGCTGCTTTCCAGCGAAGCGGCTTGTGTTCCGCCGCGCAACATCCGGCAATTTGTGGAAGTCCTGCTGGAACGCGGACGACAAGAGACTGCCGACAGAGATTCTGAAGAACTACGTCGGATGCCTCGACGCCAAGGACGCGGAACCGCGCCGGCAAGACCGCGATTGGGCTGGGCCAGATTGGCGGACTTGTATCCGCGGTTGGGCGGCCAACTCGATGGCACATGCCATCCGCAAGTTGGCGAGAGCTCATGCACGAGAAACGATCCGGAAATCCAAAGCCTGCTCAGCGCGGCTTTCGTGCGTCTGAGCTAGGAAGCCAGCGCACGCCAAGAACTATGCGCGCGGTCACCGAAGTTTGCGCCGGCATGGAGCATGTCGGCACAGCAGCGTCCGGTGCTGATGCAGTGACCTGCGTCCGCGAGATTGGCGTGGAGAACCGGCTGCCCGAGTTCATCGAAGAAGCGCTCAGCTGGTGCCTATTCCCCCGGATATGTTGTAGGTTTTGCGGCGGACTCAGCCAGGCGGCGCCGAACATCTGGCCGACCGTTTTTTCCGCTGCATGCGGCGCGACGAATGCGACCGCATGGTCGAACTGGTCAGGAACTGGGGTCGCCGGCATCAGCAGTTGCGCGAGATTTTGCGACCGGGCAACCCCGGCAGGCTGCCTCGGTGGTCGGACTCATGAGCCGCTCGATGTGCCTACGCTGCTCGAATTGCTGCCCTCGCGCATGCCGGAGTGGAACCGCTTCTATCACGACATCGTCGTTCGCCAGATCGCTTATGGCGCAGCTACCGATCGCGGACGCACGCTGCTCGAACTGCTGGAAATTCTTGATCCGCTCGTCCTGCCGCAAGCCGTAGATGAGATCGGCATGAGCGGGGACCGCACCGCCGCGCCTCCGCTGATGGTGATGGCGAAGCCGGGCGAGGCCGCAAAGCGTTCTCCGTTATGTCAAGCTAAGGCCATCGAATCTCTGGGCCGGTTGCGAGAATCCGAGTCGGTGCCGGTACTGCGCAATTGCTGGAAGCCAAAAAAATGTGGAAGTGGGTGCATCATCGCGAATTGCGCGTCGCCGCTGCTCAGGCCTGGCCAAGATCGATCCCCGTTACGGTACCCAGGTATTGTCAGATAGCGGTCTGGAAGCCGCGGAACTGGCGATCGCGCCGCTGGATGCGGCCCCCGCTTGCCCGTGGGTGCGGCAGCGGCGCTACGAACGCATCATACTGCCGAGAACCTTTCCGCCACTATCAGCAGTTCCTGGGGCAAATCGAGAATCCTGATCCGCGAATTGAGCCTGGGCGGCGGCATGGGCACGAAGGAAGACAATCTCCGCGTGGGATCTGAAGCGAATCTGGAAATCTCGGTCGGCGTGCGCAAGATCGGGCCCAGGTGCTGCTGCGCCGCGCCCGAGTCAACGAAGTCGGATTTGAAATCGTCAGCACGGACCTCGAAAGCCGTTACCGCCTGCGCCGTTTCCTGGTCGAAGCGTTGAAAAGTGCTCCGAGAACAAGAACTGACTGGGGCGGCGAGCGCAAAGTTTAACTCACTTCTAATCTTGCAAACAAAAAAGCCTCTGCTCGCACGAGCAGAGGCTTTTACTTTTCACAGACAAATCCTTACTTTACGACTTTCACGAAAATAATCACCAGGGTAAACAGCACCAGGGACTCGATGAAGGCCAGTCCAAGAATGAGCGCCAGCTGAATTCCCGGACGGGCCGCAGGGTTGCGGGCCATGGCTTCGCAAGCTGCCGCAGGCCACCTTGCCCTGGCCAAGCGCAGCCAAAGCGACGGCAAGCGCCATGGCAAAGCCGGAAGTGATCGCGACCCAGTTGGTGCCGGCAGCGCGGCTGCTTCCCCGCCCTGAGCGAAGGCCGGCGTCGCGAACATCAGCAACGGCCATCAGCCTTAGAACAAGAACATCAGTTTCCGCATTACTTTTCTCCTTATCAAATATCGCCAGTGGGTGGTTGACGTCATCCTCGTGCAGACGCCCTCACGCTTGCGAATACTTCTTATAAAGCCTTTAGTGCTCGTGGGCTGTGGCTTCTCCTAAGATACACGCAGGCCAGCAGCACAAAAATGTACGTCTGAATGAACGAAACACCAATATGAAGGCCTTCAAAAATTACCGGGACGCCGATGGGAATCAGCGAGAAAAATACCAGCGTCACCATTTCGCCCGCGAACATGTTGGCGTAAAGACGTACGGTCAGCGAGATCAGTCGCGCGAGATGGCTGAAGATTTCAATGGGGAACATCAGGACCGGAAGAAACAGCCGAACCGGTAGCGGAATGCTGTCTCTTGCGGCCCAATGAAGTGCTTGATATATCCAACCGGGCCGTTTTTCAGAATGCCCTGTCGCCTGGTAGTAGAACCAGGTCACCAACGCGCAGCCTAACGGCACAACCGTATTTGCGGTCGGAGATTCGAGCCCGGCAACCAGCCCCATCAGGTTCGCGGACAGGATGAAGATTCCCAGAGCCATCAAGTATGGCAGGAATTCTCTTGTAACCGTGGCCGATGATTTCGTGGCCTAAATTTCCGACAAAATTGTAGGCGCCTTCCATCACGTGCTGGAGTCCGCCGGGGTTCTCTACGGAGAGCTGTGAGCGAATGATCAAAAACAGGATGGTCAAGGCTAGGACCAACAGAAACTGCATGGCTACGTGGTCTGGAATCGGGGCTTCGGGATGGGCGGGTGAATGCCCGAAAAGGTTCAACAGGGCGGTGACCGGACCTGCCAGCATTCCGTTCAGAATTCGGCTAAATAGTAGTTCAGGCATTTGAGTTCAGAATCCACGGCGCAAGCTGTGTAAATCTCCCACGCCGCTTCAGCCATCATGCCGGCAACCGGCAGGCACATACCCGCCAAGAGCCCTTTGAAGGCGGAAAAAGAACTAACAAATGTAACATAGACGACCACGCCAATGATTAGATAACGCAGGAGAAAGCGGGCTACGATGGCCTCTCC
>CAWBXL010000257.1:0-13453 GCA_963792305.1 uncultured Acidobacteriaceae bacterium
GGGAGGCACACAGAAGGCCTCGGAAGGGTTAGGGAATCTTTTTATTATAAAGGAGACAGCAAGAGTAGTGGTATCTGGGCTAGACAAAGAATGCTCAGCGCGGACTTTCCATTATCATTAAAAGACAATGACCGTCGGAAAGCGAGATCGTGAAGAGAATCATAATCGGGCATTCCGCCTAATGCTTGAACAGTTAGGCGATCAAGCTATCGATAGCACCTTTTTCGACCCCGAAAAAATCCCATTTAATGGCCAAATTTTACGTACAACTTGGGAAGAACTTGTGCGCCAGCAACGAGTCGCGCTTGTAGGTTCTTCAACATACCGTCTTACTCCAGCTGGATGGGTCACCGCAATGGAGATTTCTGGAGAGGCTCAGGCAAAAGCGTACCAAGAACGAGTTGGAAAGTTGCTTGCCGCAATGAAAGCACATGTTAAGCCGCGGACTGATTCAGCCATTGTTCCTTTGCATCAGCTCTCAAATGAGTCTGGTGAGCCCGAAGGTTGGATTTTTAACATTGTTGAAAGCCGACCGGGTTCTGCCGGAGATCAACGTATCGGTGCTCACTGGTATGCCGGAGAGAAAGGAAGGCTCATCGAGATACCAGTCGATTTCAATCTTGAGCCAGTTGATGTAACTAACGCCCTAACGCAACAACATCTGGAACGAATCAAAGAGTTAGAAGTTCGTATTGTGGAGCTTGAGGAGGAAAGAAAAGAATTTCACTGCCCATACTGCGACGCCCCTTTTTCCGGAATCCACTTCCAAGACTTCGTCGAGTATCACTGCATCGTCACTTACGAAACGTTTGCGTGCGGGTATAGCACTGCAGATGGTGAGGAGGATTATCCATGTCCTTACGGGGCAAACTGGCCACAGCCGGAAGAGTTTGAATTTGGTGCCAAGGAGGAAGGTGATGCGTGGGTTTGTAGGCCAGTTGGGAAGACTAAACGAGCTAAGCGGGTGGATAAAAAAAATGGAATTGGTCGAACCAAGGAAGAGGCCGAAGAAGCGGCTAAGAAGGCGATGGCAAAAAAAGAAAGGCAAAAAGATTCTTATTAGTTAACTATCGCGATCTTTATCCTCATCCCGCTTCTTGCTGTGCCGGAAAGCTAACACAAAGCCAACAGCCATAAATCCCACCGTAGGCCCATGCAAACCCAGGGAACAGTCCCTCGCTATCACCTCGAATTTTGCAACAAGGAATCAGACAAGCACCGCCACCCAAACCGCCGCCAACACCAGCAAAAGCCCCGGCCCCACCCGCCAAGTAAACCCTCGTCCTCCCACAAAGAAGCACATCACCAACTTCGTAATTGTGTTCGTCGTGAACCCCGCGAAAATAGGAATCACCGCTTCATTGACTCCAAGTTTTCCGGCGGCAACCAGAGACACGACCGAAACTGCTGCTGAATGCGCATCGGCCAAACCGGCAATCGCCGCCGCTGCCAAGACCCCAGCCTTGCCTGCGTAGGCATTCAGCGTAGCCGAGGCAAACATTGACGCCGTAACCGTTGCCGCGACAATTGCCGTGACCTTGGGGCTGAATGCCGAACCACTCGGCGCCTGTTCCTGTACTTCGCCTTTGAGTGTTCTCCACGTCGACACAGCACCGTAGATGACCGCCATCACTCCGCCTGCCAGCAAAGGCATGCGTAACGCCCGCAAAAGATCGGAACTGATTGCACCCAAAACGATGGCCAACTCCACAATTGTGGCGACGGTCGAAAGCACCGCGCCCGCCGCCGCAGCAGACGCCAAAGCTGGCCGCTGCCGGGCTTGCGCTCCCATTGTTCCGATCGTTGCTGTGCTCGAGGCAAAGCCGGATGCCAATCCCGCTAAAGGAAGGCCAACCCGAACTCCCATCACGCGAACCGCAACGTAACCGGCAGCGCTGACTGACATCATCAGAATGACGATCTTCCAAATGGTCCGCGGATTGATCGCGCCGTATGGGCCGAGATATTTATCCGGAATCAGTGGCAGGATAACAACCACGGCCGCAGCGAAAATGAGCGCATCATGCAGCTCACTGGTACTCAACACAGCTTGCACAAAATGATGAATACGCGACCGCGACAATAGAAGAATGGTCACAACCACAGCCAGCGCAGATGCCAACGCGGGCTGCCGAATGGCCAGTGCTCCAAGCAAAACAGTTAGGATGAGGGTCGCTTCGGTGGTTAGGCCAGGATCTTGTGCGCGTGAACGGAAATAGGAAACGACAATTAGTCCGGCAACAGCCGCAGTCACCACAGCGAGCAGAACTCCACCACCAACCTCTAGGCTGACCGCACCCAGCACGCAGGTAATCAGCGAAAGTGCGTATGCCCGCCGCTCCACGTCGAGGCCCGTGGCCTTTGCGTCGTTCGCGCTCCGCACCGATCAACAAACCGATGGCAAGCGCGACTCCCATTCGGAGTGCGAGAGTGGTTAATAGCATAGAAACATACTTACCTACTGGTACCACACTAAGCGGTGACTCTGATCACATTAGAAACATAGACCTTGATTCGAGAAAAACAAAAGGCCCCGATTTCTCGGAGCCTGATTCTTGTGATTTCTCAATCAAAAATTACTCGTTGTCCTGATCTTCATCCCGCTTCTTGCTATACCGGAAGGCGCAAACGAGTCCCACCACCATAAACCCCACCGTAGGCCCAAGCAGCACCAGCACGGCCTTATTAATCGCCCGCAGCCCATCCTTACTGGCCGCCGAAGCCGAGCTGTAGCACATAGCGCACTGCCCAAAGGCAGGCGACACCCACAGCATCAAGGCAAATAATCCGATTAGTAAACTCCGCTTCATCTTACTATTCCCAGGTGTACGATCCGATACGCATCCGGCAAGAAAATACACATCAGCACCAGGCAAACGGTCAGTGAACCCATGGTCAACCATTTCATACGTGACATTTCATACTTCATGTGCATGAAATAACCAATAATGAGCGCTGCCTTCACAATCGAAAGACCCAGCAGCAGCGTAAGCATGCGCACTAATTCCATATTCTGATACGCAAGGTAAACTTCGACCCCTGTCAGAATCAAAAGCACACCCCACACCCACAAAAATGTGCCCTTGGGATGATGCCGTTGCTGCTCCGCAGCTTGTTGTGCCAGCGCTACCTGAATTGCATCCATCGCAGTCGGTCTCCTAAACGATACGGGTTGACATCAAGTACACCAGCGGGAAGATGAACATCCACACCAAGTCAACAAAGTGCCAGTACAATCCCGCGACCTCAACATCGGATGAGTCGTAAACTTTCGGCTTCAGCCATAAGATCACCGAAATTACGATGACCCCAACCAGCAGCACATGCGCGCAAGTATGGAACGGACTGTAATCCGGCGTAGCCAACCATGCCAGCAACCAAAATCCAAACAGCACAGGAATAAACCAGCGCCGCAACGCGACAACTCCCAGATAAATGACGCCGATGGTCACATGCAACATGTGCATTCCAGTCAAACCAAAGAACGTCGCGGCAAATTGCGGGACCGTCTTGGTGACATTCACAAACTCGGCAGATGTGTGCGCGTGTGGAGGCACAGCAAAAATCGGTAGCGTCAATCCTTCGGCAATCAGGTTGGACCATTCGTTACCGTGCAGGACGATGAATCCAATCCCGCACGCCATGGTCGCCAGCAGCCATAAACGCTGCGCCTTGGCATTGCCGAACACTGACGCGCGTACTGCCAGCACCATAGTCAACGAACTGGTGAGCAGGAACGCCGTCATTATGGTGGCATTGCGAATACTCTCCGAGTGGAACGGGGTGGGCCAGAGGGAGGCTCCGCCTGCCTGACCATATGAGACACGCCCGTAGGTATAAGCCGCCAGCAACGCTCCGAAGGTCAGCGAATCGGAGAGCAGGAACAGCCACATCCCGATTTTCTTTGAGTAGGTGCCGAACAGTGACGGTTCATATGCTCCGGCCACCGCTCCGTGTTGCACCGCGACATCCGACATGGTCTAGTTCTCCTCAGTCGAATTCAAACCAAGCCACAAAATTTGTTGCTATCACTACCGCACGAACGCCAGCAAAGCAAAAACATAGATCCACAGCGCGGCCATGAAATGCCAATACCACGCCGCAATCTCGATCACAATCCGCCGCGACTCAATCGGCTTCCGCAACTGTGAAGCGATGAACGCATAACCCAATGCCAGAATTCCACCCATCAAGTGGATGGCGTGGGTTGCAGTCAATACATAGACAAATGAACTGCTGGGATTGCTGGCCACATAGAAACCACGGTTCTGAAGTTCACCCCAGGCGAACCACTGACCGAAAATAAATAAGGCCCCTAGAAGCGCGGTAATACCAAGCCAAATATTGGTCTTGTCCTTGCCAATCGCAATTCCAGGAATCGAACCCACCGGGGCCAGTGCCATTTGCTGCGCAATCTTCCGCCGCGCAAACTCCATGGTCACGCTTGAACCAAGCAAAACCAGGGTATTCACCAGCAGCAACTGAATCGGCAGGTTTACTTCAATCCAGTCTTTTAGTAGCTGGTTGGTGTTTTGATTCAGGCTTGGCAGATCTTTGCGGACAACGTAGGCGCTGGTGAAAGAAATAAACAGCATCGAAACCCAGACCGCCAGGATGAAAAATCCCACCCGTGCACGGCGCAGGCGGCGAATGAAATCGGGGGAGGATCCATTTCCGCTATTGCCGTTGCCGCCATCACCAGAAATAGGCGGAGGCTGGCCGTGACCGCCACGGCCAGTCTTGGATTCAGGAATCGTTACTGCTGGGGCCAAGGTTGCCATACTCCGTTAGTGCGCTCCCGCCAACGGTGGATCGGTTTGCATGATGAAGTCCTTAGGCGCGCCGGGGACGCTGTATTCATACGGCCCATGGTTCACCACCGGAGTTTTTCCGCCAAAGTTGTCATGCGGCGGAGGCGTGGCGGTAGTCCATTCCAAGCGTAGTGGATTCCCACGGATTGTCGCTGGCCTTGGGTCCCTTGAACAGGCTCCAGAAGAAGATTGATCACGAAGATGAACTGGACGGCGACGGTAATGATCGCCGCATAAGTAATAAATTCATTCAGCGGCAACAGCTTTTGCAGATACGCCAGTTCGGTGAATTGGGAATACCGCCGCGGCTGCGCTGCCATGCCCAGATAGTGCATTGGCATGAAGATGGCGTAGGTACCGATCAATGTCAGGATGCAATGGATTTGCCCCAGCCGTTCGTTCAGCATCCTGCCGAACATTTTGGGGAACCAATAATAGGTCCCGGCAAACATGCCGAAAATTGCTGCCACACCCATAATCAAATGAAAGTGCGCCGGGACAAAAGCAGTGTCGTGAAGCGGGATGTCCAGGACCGGCTGCGCCAGGAATGGTCCGCTCAATCCGCCGGAAACAAACAGTGAGACAAAACCGATAGCGTAAAGCATCGGCGTCTGCAAGCGAATGCGGGCCTTATACATTGTCCCCAGCCAGTTAAATGTCTTAATGGCCGAGGGCACGCCAATCGCCATGGTCATGATGGAGAACGAAAACGCGGTATAAGGACTCATACCGCTCATGAACATGTGATGGCCCCAAACTACAAAGCCCAGGACTCCAATTCCCATGATGGCGTACACCATCGCCTTGTAACCAAAAATCGGTTTACGCGAAAAAGTGGAGAGCAGTTGTGAAGCCACGCCCATACCGGGCAGGATCGCAATATAAACCTCAGGGTGTCCAAAGAACCAGAACAGGTGCTGCCACAACAGTGGCGAACCGCCCATATGACCGATTGGCGTAGTACTGGAGGTCAATCCACCCGAGGGAAGGTGAGCCGTCCAGTGAAATTCAATCCGCCGGGAACAAAGAAGCTTGTGCCGACGTTCCGGTCCAGCAGCAGCAGGATTCCAGCGGAGAGCAGAACACCGAACGCCAGCAATCCCAGAATTGCGGTGACGAACCATGACCAGCAGGTCAGTGGCATGCGCATCAAGGTCATGCCCTTGGCACGCATGTCAAGAATAGTAGTGATGAAGTTCAATGCCCCCATCAGCGACGCAATACAGAAAATAGCGATGCTGAGTATCCACAAATCCGCTCCCAGCCCCTCGCCTGGACCAGAACTGGTAACGGCACTGAGCGGCGCATACCCAGTCCAACCGTGAAGTGGAGCACCACCGGTCACGAAGAACGCTGCCAGCATCACCATGAACGACACAAACGTTGTCCAGAACGAAAGCATGTTAAGGACGGGAAATGCCATGTCCGGCGCGCCTATTTGTATAGGCAGGAAGTAATTTCCAAATCCGCCTTGAGGCGCAGTGGTCAGCACAAAGAACACCATAATGGTGCCGTGCATGGTGACCAGCATTACGTAAGTTTCAGGTTTGATGTCCCCGAAGAAGGGAATGGAAGCGTTCGGCCAAACCATGTGGGCGCGCATTAACAGCGACAACAACATCCCGACAAACACCGCCGACAATGCCAGGAAGTAGTACTGAATGCCGATGACTTTATGATCGAGGCTGAAGATGTATTTCCGGATGAAGCCCTGCGGGGCCGCATGAGCGTGTACTGTGGCCGTAGTCGCCATTATTGTTTCTCCGCCTCCTTGGAAGCCAACCACTTGTCGAAGTCATCCTGACTGACGACTTTCAGCATTGCGTGCATCTTGTAATGGCCAAGTCCGCACAATTCAGCACAGGCAATTTCATAATCTCCAACTTCGGTTGGCGTGAAATGCATGTGAATGGCCAGGCCGGGCACAGCGTCCTGCTTAAAGCGCATGTTGGGGATGAAGAGACTGTGGATCACATCCTGAGACTTCAGGGTGAGGTCTACTTCGCGATTCAGCGGGAGATACATCACACCACTGACGACATCGTCCTTGGCATCAGCATCTTCAATATTCATGCCCAGAGGGTTCTGCTCCTCGGCGCTGATGGCTTTGGCAGAAGTCGCGGCGTAGGTTCCGTCTTTGCCGGGGTAACGGAAGAACCACGCGAATTGCGCGCCCGTGGCCTCTACCTGAACGGAGCCGGGCTTGGCCGGTTCAAAGCGTTCCGACGCCCACACGTGGCTGCCCATCAGGTTCAAGCCTACAAATAAGATGGCAGTGAGAGTGGTCCATATCGCTTCCAGCTTGACGTTGCCATGGGAGTATTCCACCGGCTTCGCCCCGGGATGATCGCGATATTTCCAGGTGAGCCATCCCAAAGCAAGCTGGGCAATAATGAAGACCACGCCCATGATCACCAGGGTCAGCGTGAATTGATGGTCAATCCAGGGGGCGGCGGCAGAAGCTCCATGAGGCCACCAGCTTTTAGCAATAAAGAAATAGGAGCTGATTAGCGTAATCAGCCAGATCACGACGAGCAGAACGAGGCCCATCTACCAGACCTCCAACGGTCTTGGATTTGGACACACCCGCAGCCTCGTAAAAAATTCTGGAAGCTACGGCTGGGGCGAAAGTCTATCACAGACTTTCGCGTGGTGCGCAAGAGAGAACTGCGAACAGTGAACCATGAACTGAGAACTAAATTGATTCCTGCATTTTTCTGCGACTGAGTGTCACCTGCCATATCCTATGCGAGTCTCCAGTGCAGGTAGAATCCCGCATATGGCAAAGCCCATCACTGACGGCTCTAAAGCTTCAGTCCCCAAAAATTACTGCTTCGGCTGCGGCGCGGACAACCCCGACGGCATGCTCCTGAAATTTACCTATGATAAAAAAAGCCGCCGGGTTACCGGTCGCACACGTCTAGCCCCGCGTTTTGCCGGTCCGCCGGGATATGCACATGGAGGCATCATCGCGACGATTCTCGATGAAGCCATGGCGAAGTTAAATAAACTGCACGGTGTGATTGCGGTCACGGGACATTTAGCCGTGGATTATTTGCGGCCGGTGCCATTGGGACAGTCTATTCGCATGGAAGCCCGCGAAGTCCGCATAAGTGGCCGCAGACGTTTCCGTGAAGCGGAGATCGTTGCCTCAACTGGGGAAGTTCTAGCCCGGGGACAAGGAATTTTCATCACTATCGATCCGCAAAAAATGTTTGCCAAGGCAGGGGAGTGAAACTTACAGTGGTTCATTGAAGGAGCGTTATGAAAGTTATTTTGGCTTCCATGTTCATTGCCGCAGTAGCTCTCTCAGCTTCCGCCCAGGCTGCCCCTGATGCTGAATTTGTGGGTGTACAAAAGTGGGACCAGGCCTTGCGGGCATCTGACGCAAGCATTTTGAAGAATATATACTCCATTGATCCAGCAGCCATCTACATTGGCAAAGACCACAAACAACATGACATCGCCGAGGAAATTAATTTCTGGCAAGAACTGAGAAACAGTGGCCTCAAAGACCTACAACTACTGCAAAGAGAGAGTGGGGACCAACAAGGATTGCACGCTGTCGGTCTGACTCTCAGCTTTCATGTGGCCACTCCTGATGGAGAACGGACACGCTATATCCTGGAGGACCAAGGCTGGCTACAGGAAGGCGATACCTGGAAAATCGTGGTAGCGAATCACTCGGATGTCTTGAAGTTCGCTCAGCCCATGAAGTTGAATTCCAATCTCTATCCGCCAAATGTTGACGCCAAGGCAGAAGTAAAAGATGCCATCGCGCAGGCGGGCCGCGGGCATAAGCGAGTCATTCTCGTGTTCGGCGCCAACTGGTGCTACGACTGCCACGTCCTGGATTACGATCTCCATCAACCGGAACTTGCCAAAGTGGCCGATCCTAATTTTGTCGTCGTGCACGTTGATATTGGAGAGGGCAAATTAAATTCCGACCTAGCCAAGCAATACAACGTCCCCCTCGATCATGGAGTACCAGCGCTGGCCGTGCTTGATGGTCAAGGCAATCTGCTTTACAGCCAGCAACACGGAGAGTTCGAAGCTGCCCGGACCATGGACCCTGACGACGTCGTCACTTTTTTAAACAAGTGGAAGCCGTAGTTCCGCATGTGCGACCAAAGTAACCTTGACCGATGAATATAGGAATCCTATATTCATACCATGAAACGCATCCGCCCCAAAATAGCCCGCGGTAGCGCCGAGGTTGCAATCTTGTCATTGCTCGCCGAGCAGCGTCTTTATGGCTTTGAGATATCCAAGCAAATCGAGGATAGAACCGGCGGAGCTTTGAGCTTCACTCTGGCCTCGCTCTATCCCATGCTTTACGAACTGGAGAAGCGGGGCTGGATCGCCGGTACCTGGCAGTCCAACGATGCCGGCCGCGACCGCCGCTATTACAGCCTGACAACAGTAGGGAAGAAGCAGTTAGCGCCGTTGCGCGAGGAATGGCGTAGCTTTTTTCATGCGCTCGATCAATTGGCGGGGGTGAGCCATGCCTGAGTGGAACAAATTAATAAGCGAACGGCTGGGTTCGTTGAATCTTCCACCAGCAGCACAGGAAGAAGTTGTTAGAGAACTAGCCGCGCACCTGCAAGACATTTACGAAGAGAAAATTGCCGAGGGAGTATCAGAGACGCACGCTTTAGAGTCGGTACTCAAACAAGTTACGAACTGGCGCCCGCTGGCAAAGAACATCGAGCGCGCAAAACTTAAGGAGGAAATCATGAACAGCCGCTCAAAAAAATTCTGGCTGCCCGCGCTGCTGAGCCTCACTGCATCCATGGTCTGGTTGATGGCAATAGAACTGGTCGCTGAGAAACTCCATATGCCTTGGCGTCATGCCAACATAGCTTTTGCGCCGTATGTTATCTGGATCATTGCGTTGCCCGTCATCGGCGCTGCTAGCGGCTACTTGTCTTACCGTGCTGGAGGTGCCCGCCTCGCCTGCTTCTCGGCAGTCACATTTCCATGCATAGTAATGTTCGCATTTTGGCTGGTCTTGATTTCATATTTATTGGCGCGAAAAACTCCGCAGACCATTCATGGGTTAAGCATTGGTTACGGATTGCTATTTTGGGTCATAGTTCCCGCTGTGGCATTACTGATTGGTACGTTGCCGTTCGGTAAATCGGAAAAACTGAGCGCTTGAGAAAATTACTTGCCTATAATCATCAGCCATGTTGTTTGCTGACAGGCAAATATGGTGGGAAACTGCAAACGCCCAACGTATTCCTGCGGTTCTTGGTGTCGTTGTTCTTTTAAGCTTAAGGTTTTACTTAACCTATAAAAGCGCCAAAAATGCTCCAAAACGTTCTGCTAAAGTACGACGCATAGAACGCATCATCGCTATTAGCCTATGGAGTTTCATTGCGGTCGGTGTGACGTTACTTCTCATCTTCAAGCGTTAACATCCTTATGAGGCAATATCCCGTCCACAATGTGAACGTCATCTAATGAGGATTGTTAGCCGACCGCCGGCTGGAGTCCTCTAAAGATGCACTGAGACGGTCGAGCAGATCATTTACCCCATCCAGCTTTACTTGCTCATCGCGTAGTTGTTGTTCCGCCTCATTTTCCAGTGCACGTATTTGGCGCTCCTGTTTTTCCAACATCTCAAGTTGACCTTTTAATTCAGGAAGCATGACTTCATCAAAATGAGCCTGTTCCTGCGGATTGGCACTATGGTTTGCCTCACTGCGCGTCTTCTCAATATGGTTTGCAAGGTTGCTTTTATCAGTCTGCACTTCAGCAAGCTTTTTCTGGACATCACTCAGATGGTCCTTGGCACGAGCTACTGCTTGCTGTTGTTGTTGCAGCCGGTAGAGAGCGATTTGCACTCGCTCCGTTGTCGCATTGGAAGCCTGCAAATCACGTCGCAACTGGCGTACCTCAGCCAGCAGAGCTTGCAGTGTTTGCGAGTCCGTGGGCGTGGTGGCTTGGCCAAATCCAGCTGTGGCAATCAAAAGAAGAGTCAGGGCTGCGGATACATAGCGGGGCATGGAGACCTCCTTCGTGAGCGTAACTTCACGCTTCAGCCGATTGAACCACGAATTGCCGGTCTTGACGCCACTATTTCTGTAAAATAGAGAGTTGCAAGGCGCCGAGCGCCTATCCTTCGCGATCGCGATAAAGGTATCCACAGGGTCCATATATGTCACAGAACAACGGCAACTCCAGCAGCCTTCGCTTAAAAACCGGCTTGGCCGAAATGCTAAAAGGCGGCGTCATCATGGACGTCACCGACGCCAAGCAGGCCGAGATCGCCGAAAAGGCCGGAGCCACCTCCGTCATGGCGCTGGAGCGCGTCCCCGCGCAGATTCGGGCTGAGGGTGGGGTAGCCCGGATGGCTTCTCCGAAAAAGATTCGGGAGATCATGGCGGCTGTTTCCATCCCGGTTATGGCCAAGTGCCGCATCGGCCACTTCGCCGAAGCGCAAATTCTTCAGGAGCTGGGCGTCGACTATATCGATGAATCCGAAGTCCTGACTCCGGCCGATGAAGCCCATCACGTGGACAAGCATGCTTTCAGGACTCCATTCGTTTGCGGGGCGCGGAATTTAGGCGAGGCGCTACGCCGCATCGCCGAAGGTGCAGCCATGATCCGAACCAAAGGTGAAGCCGGCACAGGCGACGTGGTCCACGCCGTAAAGCATATCCGCCAGATCGTTCAGGAGATGAGGATTCTCACCGTGCTCGGTGAAGAAGAACTTTACTCGAAGGCCAAAGAGCATCAGGCTCCTTATGAGCTGGTGAAGATGGTGGCCAAAGCAGGGAAGCTGCCGGTACCAAACTTCTCCGCCGGAGGCATCGCTACCCCCGCCGACGCTGCCCTGGTCATGCAACTTGGAGCCGAGGCTGTTTTTGTTGGCTCGGGCATCTTCATGAAAGACTCCACCACCTTCGCGGAGCCCGCCGAAGCTGAGAAGCGCGCGAAAGCTATCGTGAAAGCTGCCACGCACTTCAACGATCCTAAAGTTTTACTTGAAGTGAGCGCGGATTTAACTGGGGCCATGAAGGGGTTGGCAGTAGCTGCACTGGATGAGGCTAGTATGCTACAGACCCGCGGCTGGTAAAGTTAAAAATAGGTCAAGTCTCACGGTGCTTGAAGGAGTGTATGGACAAGCCACCTATCCGGATTGTAAACATCCCAAGTAATGACCTGGCCGCCTGCAATATCGAAAATTTAGTACGGGTCTTCGGTGGCATCTCCCAACAGCCCGGCAAAGCGAAAGCCTTGCGAGGGCTGGTCTTTTTGGGATTTCCGTCGTTTGAAAATGACCGTCGATCAAACTGGGCGATCCCAGAAATTCGGGATTTTATCCGCAAACTTGACGGCACAATGCCACATTTCTGTTACTTCCTGACTACCGAAGTCCCCTTTGGATTCCTCCGTATTTACATGTATTGCCTCGTGAATACGAACCCGGACGGCAGCATTCAGTCGCAGGCGTTTCAAGCACTCGTCACAAGATTAGAGCGGGACGTTCGAGGTTTCTGCGACCGGATTGCCGATCAGCCCGAACCAATTATTGAAAAGATAATGATGAACTTGCCTGCGACGGTAGTTCATCGAGTACCTCATCTACGGCGCGCTGCTCTGCGCTCCTTACTTCCTACTCTTAGCTCTATTGTCGAAGCTACGGATGTCTCCCCCAAGCTGAAAAAAACAGCATTTGGAGAGGCTGAATCGTTGCTCGGAACAACCGTGGCTGCCTGCGGAACGGAATTGGATTTCCTTGCTCGTCTCAGGAACGAAGCTGCAAAAAGAGATTGAGTTATGTTTAAAGACCTTCGCACCAAGCAGGGGCAAAATGAACTAGCCGAGAGTATTGCACAGTCTTTCACCATGAAAGAGGTGCCGCTGATTGTAGCGAATGCGAGCGACCAGCAGGCTTTCGTACCCTGGATGGCCGATCTTGTTCGGGGACGAATCATTTCATCGCGGGAACATTTTCCAATGTCCCGGTTCATAGAATCGCTGGACCATTTGGACTATGTATTTCTGCAATTTGAGAATGGTGTTCCGGACGAACTTTATCTCATCGCACGTGACTATGCCCTCCACCGCGATGTGCCGCTGACGACCACTTTAGGCTCTCATGCGATTCACCCGGATCATCGCCTTGCCATATTCATCGATTCGGGAACATTGTCAGGCCTTGCTGAAGACCTGCGCAGAGTGCTCTGCACTGCCACCATGCAGAAGTATGTTTCAGGAAACGAGGAAGACACGGCCTCGAATCGCGAAAGCTCCCCTCGTGTCTTCAATAACATTGAAGCTGCGATTGCATGGTGCGACCGCTATTACTCGAACGGCCAATTCTTATTTCGAGGTCAAACCCAGGACTGGCCCCTGCTTGCGCCGATCCATCGTGTAACGGACAAAGCTGATCACGATCGCGAAGCAAAGCGAACATTGTCCTTCATGGAATGGGTGACTTCCGGTAATGCTCTCATTAAAGATACGAAGCTCTCCGAAGATCAAGCCCCTCGCTGTTGCACAGCACCACGGCCTGAAAACCCCACTTTTGGATGTTTCGCGCAATGTACGTGTAGCTGCCTTCTTTGCTACCCACGCAGCGGATCTGGATGTGGACAAGAACGGTGTTATCCACGTTTTTCACGACGGCG
>CAWBXL010000258.1:0-38314 GCA_963792305.1 uncultured Acidobacteriaceae bacterium
CCGCCACGTCCTTATACGGTCCCCAGGTTTTTCCCCGTGACATAGTCCACCACACTGTAGTTGCGATCTTCGAGGCCACGCAGATCCACTTGTGCCCTTCCACTGCTTGGCAAAAAAAGCGTAGTACATAATTTGGCCCTTGCGGATAACGTGAGTTTCTGGTACGTCGAAGCCAATGTCATAGAGCTGCCCGAGATACTGTCCTTTGGACAACATTTTTTCGCGATAGATGCCAAGCCACTTTTCGAAATCTTTTTCCCGTGCCGGAGTCAAATCCGATTTACCGTGCTTTGTCACCAGAGACGGAAGGACGAACTGTGTTCCCACCACGCCTCCCACGCCCAATGTGGATGCGAAGTCGTTGCCGCCATCGCTTTCTTCGACGTGATCGCCGAAGAAAGGAACGTCGTCACCCATCAGTGCTTTCAACGTTTTCGCCTTCGAGCGAATTTGAAAAGAACTTTCCGGATCGGAAGCCACGGACATATTGAAGTGCGGCATGGTGAAAAACGAAAACGCCGTGCCGCAGGGGCAGAACTCAACCAGAGTTCCGGGCTTTACCGCTTGCGCGGTATCGTAAATTGCTTTAAAGAAATCGGGCAGCGCTTCGACCGATTCCTCCGGCTGTGCATGATGGTGCGCCGGGTTGTAGCAGGCCGGCACTCCGTTCATGTCCTGGCCATCGAGCTTGGTGTCCATCAAATCCCCAATCCACCAGGATTTTCCGCACCAGCGCCTTGTGATACTCGACGACTCTCTGGTCCGCAGGGCACAAATAATAGGAATTCCACCAGGAAACTTTTCTCGTAGAACCGTCACGGTTCAGTAATTCGTAGTCGGGATGATCTCGGAGCAGGGTTGAATTCGGCACCGCGCTGAGCGGAGTCCACCAGAGTTGAGCTTTGAACCCCTCCTGGTGGATGCGGTCCACTAGCGCCTTCATGACGGCGTCATCGGGAAATTTCTGGATCGACTGCAAATCGCCGGCATTGTTTGCCATCCGTCGTCGAGCGTCACCCACACAAATCCCAGGCGCTTCACCGTCGGAAGCGAGTCATACACCTGCTGAGGCTGGACTGTTCGGCCATATCCCCACGCGCACCAGATGGCTCCGAAAGCGTCGTCTGGCGCGGTGGCCATCTGGAAACCTTGTTTCATCATGAAGCGCCGGTATTCGACGAGCGTTCGAAAGTAGTCTCCTTATGGATGGCGACGAAGGTGCGAAATGTATGAAAGCTCTCGCCGGGGTTGAGCGAAATAGCTTTAGCGAAGCTCACCGCAATTTTGGCGTGGCCCGCATCGGGCATGGAAACGGGCAGAGACACAAGTTTTGGCCGCGGCTCTACATGCCCTACCGCGATTCCCACATCACGGCGCCAGATATCGATGATCGGCGTGCCGCCGCCATAGTCACTGGCGTTCATGCCTTGATAATTTTCCTGCTGAAATTTTGCGTGCAGCGGCAGGATCCAGTTAGGGCGCTTCTCGTAAGAGCCACTTTGGTAAGACCAGAAAGCAGGCAGGGGCGCGCTGCTTTGCGCATTTACGGTGTACGCGTTGTTGGTCCAACTTTTAATCGCGAGCTTGTTCTTTCCGGTATTTGTGTACTGAACATCGAAAAATGCCATCGCTGGAAAATCGTCATAAATGGTGACGGCGACCGTCTTTGTCAGTGTCCCCGCTTTTCCTTCCACAGTGAGCCGCTCACCCTCTCCGAAAGTGTCTTTCGTGTACTCGAGTTTTTGCGAGGTCAGGAGAAATTCCGTCGCGGTTTTATCGGCCGTGGTCACCGTCTCCGAGGCGGAGAACGGCCCCATCACGGTCTCCTTCTTGTCGAAAAGGGCAATCACACGGCTGTGCAGGCCGTTATCAAATTCAATCCGGAATTGCCGCCTTGAATCTGAGGCTTGCCGGAAGGAAGGTTGGTAGCTGCACCGAGCGAAGACACCAACACCGTTGTAAGAACGATCGCACAGCTGATCGCAATCCTGATGGGCGACTTTCGTAGCAGGGCATTACGGGATGCCGGGAGCATTTTCTTTTGTGAGAACACGGAACACCTTTTATAAGGTTGTATTCGTCGAACAGCGTCAATGAAAGTAAACACAAATATTCGTAATACATGCAAACGGATTAAAGTCAATTTTTGTAGTCTTGGCCCATGGCGATGAGGGCATAATCCAAGAATACCCTAGAAATCGCTTGACAATAGCACAACCAAAAAGTAGAAGTACTCGTAATATAACGTAATTATTCGTAATCAATTTAGGGAACATCAATGCAGCGTAGAGACTTTCTGAAAAGCACGGTCGCTGTAGCGGTAGCCGCAGAACTTGGCATGGGCAAAGCGGAAGCCAAGGTCCCCGCCCACAACTGGGGAAACTACAACTACGGCTCCGGCCCCCAGGTTACCGATCGCCTCAATCAGGGACCGTTTCCTCAATATCCGCCGGATGCAGTCATTCCCACGGACGATGTGGTGATGACGACAACTCCCTCAGAAGAAGTTGTGCCGAACTACGGTAAAGGACTAGTCACCTATATCACCGCCGATAGTGGCACGGACGAAATCAAATCAGACAATATTCCTCAAGCGATTGAAGACCTGGTTCGATTTCCCCTGGGACAGCAGCTATACATTCGGCCGACCTGGAGGGAAGTGCAGCCGCGGCCCGGGCGCCTGGACCTGCCCGATTACGTGAAGCTGGTTCTCGACCTGGCGAAGAAGAACAACAAGCGCGTTGGATTGCGCATTCAGATGTGCGCGCCGGATTATAAACATGAAGCGGCCCTGCCCGATTTTGTTCTGGAAAAGGTGCCGAAAGTTGATCTGGTGGAACCTAGGGACCAGGAGGACATCGCCGCGGGCAAGAGATTTTTGGAGAACCCGCACTCACGTTATCAGCCGCGCTTTGACCATCCTTTTTTTCAGCAGGCATTCAAGGGACTGATAGAGGAGTTGGCGGCGGAGTTCGATGGCAACCCGCTCATCGAGTTCATTGACACCTTTATGTACGGTTTCTGGGGGGAAGGGCATACTTGGCCATTTCCCAACAATCCCTTCCCCGATTACCTGACGGCAGAACGCACTTGGATGAACATGCTCGAAGTGCAGCTCGAGTATTTTAAGAAGACTCCTCTACTAACCAATACTCAACCGGACTACAGCCGGGTTGGTAATGCAGAGATGTTGGACCGGACCGTCCGCAGCAACAACTGGATTCGCAGCGACACTATTTTCATCGAGAACGAGCAGATCGAAGCGCTCAGCAACCGGCCGCCTTGGATCGCCGCATTACTTGAGCAGGGGCTTCCCGGCAAACCTCCCGATCCAAGCGCCGCCCATGAAGGGATATCGCCGGCGGAGAACATGATCGCGCATGTAATGGATATCGGAGCGAATTACTTTTCGCTTTGGAACTTTCATCAGATCAACGCTAAAAACCTCACCAGCTACTACCAGGCGTATCCGGCTGCGTTCGACCGCATCAATCGCCGCATTGGATATCGCGTGAGGCCGTCCTTTATCTGGAGCTATAAGGACAACAGTTACCTCGGTCTAATCGTTGGTTTCGCCAATGACGGTATCGCAGGCGTGCCGGGCGTATTGCGGGTGATCGTGGAAAGCCACGATGGAAAGGTACTCAGCACTGGTTGCCTCGACGCCGGCTATCCGTTGCCTGGAAAGATTCGCCAGGCGCAGTTCGTGCTTCCGCAACGGGACCGATTGGAAAGAATTGAAACTCAAAGCTGAGATCGAAGTAAAAGGAATACGCTATCCGGTGCGATGGGCATGTCACCAGAAGTTGAACGATGACGGCTCGCTTACGCTACGTCCCAATCTTCGGTAACTACAAGTTGAAGATTGTCTCGAACCATTTGAGCCTGGGCTGGTAAAGAAATATCCCGAAAGCAATCGAGTAAACCGTTTTGAACGACGATGAAGCGGGCGGGCCGACTCGCACTCGCGCGCCTTGGCGCGAAGGAGCACATCACGTGCCGTTCTTGACCTTTACGGTAGGGTTTCGCCATGCGATGAGATATCCAACGGGGTAGCGCTGATAGAGCGAGTCGAGCAAATTCCCGGACCCTGGTAGATTCCCAAGCAAAGGGGCATCGGATTTCAGGAATGGTGATTTCACCAGCTCACCTGGGTGAAATCGTAACTGAGTTCCCCCGCGTCGGTTCCAACCAGGATGGGAACGTGCGCCGCCGCAAACGGCGGGATCGCAATTATCGAAAACATGCAGTGGTCTGCTTGGCCATGGTTGATGTTCTTTCTAAGTTGAGGTACATACGCAGGCAGCACCAAAGGGTCTAGCTTTGGATCATCGAGAATGCGTTGACCCGGACTCTGGTTGCAAACGCTTTCCGGCGCGGTTGAAATGTGGGGATTACAAACACGTGATGAGCGGCAACCAGCGGCACAAACTTTGGATGACCCGATCGCCGCAGTGTGAGAATAGGTGTGCAAGCCCATCAGCGCCGGACTCAATTGCATCCATCGCTTGCTGCTCGCTATGGATATGCACGATGGCTAAATTGCCATGCGCACGAGCGGCCACTATCAACGCTTGCGACATTGCTTGGTCAAGGCTGGGCCGACCGCCATGACCGGTGTCTCCGCCATTTTCGTAGATGATCTTGATGTAGTCTGATCCCTCAGCGATTCTGTCATCCACCCAGGCCTGAGCTTCTTAGGGCCCGTGAGTGTAGGAAATTTCGATCCGTACTCGGTGCCATGACCTCCGGACGCGGTCGCACGGTAGCCGGAGCGATGGATCTTTTCCAAGATAGTCCCAAACAATTGCCTGGGACGGTCTTGAAAAAAATCCTTGACCCTGGAACAGGTTCCGGGGTTGATACTTGAGAACGATGGGCAAAGACGGCCAATCCTATCGATCCGGGCAACTGGCCCATGAGGTCGGTGTGAGCCCAGACACGCTCCGTCATTACGAGCGGATTGGTGTTTTGACCCAACCTCCGAGAATGGCGAATGGATACAGAATTTATGACCACAGCGCTTTGGAGCGCGTGCGTCTGGTGCAAAGGTCATTGCGGCTCGGCTTCACACTGGCCGAACTCGCGGACATCTTGCGCACACACGACGAAGGCGGGGCACCTTGTCATCACGTGGTGCGAATAACAGAGGGAAAGCTTCGTTTGCTGGGGAGACAGATTGAAGAACTAAAACGCACGCAGAGTTACATCAAAAAGCTTGTGCGAGATTGGCGCGCGAAGTTAAGAAAAACGCCTTCCGGACAGCGGGCGCTCCTGTTGCGCTCTCTGACAAACGAAGCCACAAAGCACAAGAACACCATTTCTCGAAGAAGAGGACATTTGTGAAATCCATTGCTTTGCTGATGAGTCTCTTTCTAGTTCTTGCGTACGCAGCTTCGGCGCAGGAAGCGGGCCAGAGCGACTCGATGACAAATTGCCCCATGCACAAGGAACACTCTACGCCGAACTTACATCAACAAACCGTCCTTGATCATGGGGATCGTGCGATGGGTTTTTCGCACACGGCAACATCACATCATTTTCACTTGTCATCAAACGGCGGAACTATTGAGGTCACGGCGAATGATTCGGCGGACAAAGAAAGCATGAACGCGATTCGGCAGCATCTACGTGGTATCGCCGCGATGTTCACTAATGGAGACTTTGCCGTGCCGATGTTTGTGCATAATGGCGTACCGCCCGGGGTGACGACCATGAAGCTGTTGAGCAGCAAGATTCGTTATCAATATCAAGAAATCGCAACTGGCGGACGGGTTACTCTTCAATCGGATGATCCGTTGGCCCTGGCTGGAATTCACGATTTCCTTCGCTTCCAGATCACAGACCATGAAACCCACGATAGCCTGGAGAACGCGAGCAACCCGTAAGCAGTCGAGAGCTGTGGGTCTAACACTAGATCTGGAGATTGGTCACTATCCGGGTCGAGCGTGCTATGCTCGCCGCATCCGTTTAGAGGAATGTTGGCGATCTAACTTAATCGCGATCCATGAAATGCTTTCCATTGAAGACTAGTGGACGAGAATGTAGTTCATTGCTATAGTGACCGTAACGTTGCTCCAATGATGCCGCAGGCAAATTCTCGGAACGGTATCCGCCAACGATATTCCCTCTATTTGTGGCTTCCAATTTTGCTGGCAGTGGTTGCGTTGACCGTTAGTGTTGCCACGCGCACCACCGTTCTAAGCGTTTCTCACGGTATTTCGGTAAGTGAGAACGCCAGCAGTGTTATTCGGCAGCATATGGATAGCGACGGGGTGGGTTGGGTTCCCCCGGTCACCCGCAATTCTTTGCAGAGCTTGTCATTTCTCATTACCCACGGCTAGCTCCTGCTGCTACAACTCTTCCTGATCTGCTTTTTGAAGACGCTCTATACAATCGTCCTCCCCCTAGCTGCTGAATTCCTCTCCCTACTTACGCAGTTAATCTGCGTCCTTGTTCATTCCGCCTGACTAATCGGGCGATCTTCGGCCTGCGCTTTTAGCGCTCGCTGACGTGCACGCGTTCGACTGAGATGGGTTTTTCTCCTGTGCTTTTTACGAAAGGCGGGAAATCCATCGTATGTGCGCGAGCTGGCGACAGGAGAAACACATTGGAATTCAGCCCTTGTGCTCACATTGGTGTATTTGCCCTGCGCGAAATTAAGCAGCGTGCATTTACCGGCAATCAGTTTCGTGCACCTCCAATCTTCACTTCATTGATTTGAGTTGAGCTGTGTCAGGAGCTTTTCAACTCCGCGCGCATACAGTCGCGGATCACACAGCGCAATGAGTTCCTGAGCCCACAGGAAAAACAAAGTCTCCCGGTTAGGAAACGAAAGGAGGAGCCCCAAATGCAGAAACACACATGAAGGAGAAACAGCACATGAGGCAAGTAGCAAGCGCGGTTTTCATGGTTCTTCTTGTTGTTCAACTGGGGATGGCTCAGGGGACTACGGGAACAACTGCGGCGCGGAGCAAGAAGAGCAGCACGTCTTCGCAGAATGTCTCCGCTCAACTTTCACAGATGCAGAAGTCGATTGATACGCAACAGCAGCAGATCCAGCAGTTGATGCAGCAATTGCAAAGCCGAGATCAACAGATTCAACAACTGCAACAACAAATGAACCAGGTACAAAATTCGGCGACCCAGGCGCAGCAGAAGGCGGATGACGCTGCGTCAGTGAGCGCTTCCCAAGAGAAAAATGTGACTGCGGTCAAAAGTGATGTGTCTGATCTGAAGGACGCAGTAACCAACACCGCTGTGGCATTGCAGGACACACAGAAGAGTCTCGGAGAAAGTCCGATTGCTCTGAAGTTCAAGGGCATCACTCTTACTCCCGGTGGATTTCTGGCGGCAGAATCGGTCTGGCGGCAGAGAGGTCTGGCCTCCGACATCAATACGCCGTTTAACTCAGTGCCCATGCCCGGCAGTTCGCAAAGCAACTTGTCAGAATTTTTTGCTACAGGCCGGCAGTCGCGAATTTCTTTGTTGGCAGAAGGGAAACTCAAGGAAGCTAAGCTGATCGGTTACTTTGAGACGGACTGGCTCTCAGCAGCTACCACTTCCAACAACAATCAAAGTAACAGCTATTCGTTGCGTCAACGCCAGGTGTGGGGACAGGCGGCTTTGCACGGATACAGCTTCAGTGCTGGTCAGATGTGGAGCTTGGTTACTGAAACCAGAAAAGGCGTGGACAACCGCACCGAAGCATTGCCCATGACCATTGACCCGCAATATCACGTTGGATTTAGCTGGGCGCGTCAGTATGGTGTCCGTGTCGTCAAAGATTTCGGCGACAAGGTATGGCTCGCGTTCTCGGTTGAAAATCCGCAGACCACATTTGCTGCTCATGGAAATGCCAACAACTTCGTATTTGGCGCTCCCGGAACCGCAGGTGGGTTGTTCAATCCAACAGCAAACTATTCGTTCAACTCAGCGCCCGACATCATTGCGAAAGCTGTGTTTGAACCGGGCTGGGGACACTTCGAAGTTTTCGGAATAGTCAGCCAGTTCCGCGATCGTGTTTTCCCAAATGGTGACGCTGCGACTCCATCGGCTGCTGGAGCTTTCAATGATTCACGCACTGGCGGCGGCATCGGCGCCAACATGCGCGGATCGTTGTTCCACAAGCATGTCGATGTTGGACTTCATTTCCTTGGTGGCGATGGCATCGGCCGCTATGGAACATCCGGTTTGCCGGATGCGACGGTGCGTCCGGACGGCACGCTTTCTCTGATCCACAGCTTCCAATCGTTGGCGACGATGGAATGGCATTCGCCGAAATGGGACGTCTACGCGAATGCTGGAGGCGAATATGCGGCACGTACTTGGTATCTCAACTCCGCAGGCAAGGGAGTGGGATACGGCTCTCCACTGTTCGTCAACACAGGCTGCAATACAGAAACGCTACCGGGTAGCAATGGATTCACGCCCGGTGCACTCGCAAACTGCACGGCTGACACTCGCAACGTTCTTCAAGGCACTTTTGGCTTTTGGTATCGCTTCTACAAAGGCCCAAAGGGGACTGTGCAGTGGGGGCCGCAGTATTCGTACATAGTTCGCAACACATGGTCCGGTGTGGGTGGTGATCCACACGGGATCGACAATATGGTCTTCACTTCGTTCCGCTACTACTTGCCGTAGCGTGTGCGAACCCTCGCCTCCGTGTCATTTCACGGTGAGCGGAGGCGAGGCCTTCGTAAGTTTACTGGGACTTTTTATGAATGGAAACTCAACCATGAAGCACAGATGGAAGCACTTCACAATCTCCGGAGTTGTGGTGATTGTAATTTGCGTCGTCGTAATCCTTCGTTTTTCCGGAAGCAAGGCGCGTGCGGCGGAAACTGAACCAACAACCCTGCGTCCAGTGGCGGTTGTCTTGGCCGGACCAAGCCCAATCGTCAATGCACTGAATCTTTCCGGTGCATTCCGTGCATTTCAGGAAGTGGATGTGCACGCCAAGGTGGCTGGCTATATCAAGCACATCTACGTGGATGTTGGAGACAAAGTCAAACAAGGCCAGGTGCTGGCCATACTCGAAGTACCCGAGTTGAATGCGCAAGTTGTCGGTGCGAAGGCAGACCTGCAACGCGGTCAGAATGCAATTCACCGTGCGCAAAGTGAAATCGAACGTGCTCAATCGAGCCATTCGGCTTATCACGCGGCTTATACGCGCCTCAAGCAAGCTTCGGCGGCAAAACCGGGACTGATTGCAGAACAGGAACTCGATGATGCTCTGGCCAAGGATAAAACCAGTGAATCTGACGTGGTCAGCGCACAAGCTGCGCTGGCAGAGTCTGAGAGCCAGCTTGCGGCTGCACAAGCAAACCTCGAACGGCTTTCTGCACTTGAAGGATACGCGCACATTACCGCTCCATTCGAAGGTGTTGTGACCAAACGCTATGCCGATACTGGCGCACTGATTCAAGCCGGAACAGCTTCTGATACGCAGTCCTTGCCAGTCGTTCGCCTGGAGGAGTGGTCAAAACTTCGGCTACTTGTGCCTGTTCCCGAGTCAGCCGTTCCTCGCGTTCATTTGGGATCGGTTGTGAAAGTTCGCGTTCCTGTTCTTGATCGCAGTTTCCAAGGCAAGGTTGCGCGATTTGCGGATTCTCTCGATCAGCAGACGCGGACCATGAATACAGAAATTGATGTTGAGAACCACGACGGAACGCTGGTCGGTGGCATGTATGCCGAAACCGATCTGACACTGAAGCAAACCGATGGAGCGCTAACTGTTCCGGTGCAAGCAATCTCGCGCAACGGCACAACGGCTAGCGTGATGGTCGTCAACCGTCAGGGAATGATTGAAGAGCGCCAGGTCACGCTCGGAGAGGAAGGTGCAGATCGAGTCGAAGTCAAATCCGGTCTGTTTCCCAAGGATCAGGTGGTTGTGGGAAATCGTTCCGACCTTAGAACTGGCGAAAGAGTGTCACCCAGGATAGTCAATATGCAAGCGACCAATGTGGAGGCGGGATCCTGATGTCGAGATTTGCGATCAAAAATCCGTACTTCATCATCGTCTGCTGCCTGGTCATTGCCATTGTCGGCACCACCGTGCTGGTGCGTATGCCGGTGGATCTGTTTCCTCCGATCAATATTCCCGTGGTCGTCGTAGCAACATTTTATTCCGGCATGCCGCCGGAGCAGATTGAGACTGACATCACCGGGCGCTTCGAACGTTTCTTCACTCTGGGCAGCAATATCGATCACATGGAATCGCGCTCGTTGCCGGGCGTGAGCCTGATCAAGATTTATTTTCAACCGGGGACTGATCCTGACGCCGATCTCAGCGAGATCTCGAATCTCGCCATGGCGGACCTGAGAAAACTTCCGCCGGGCACGCTGCCGCCAGTGGTCCTGAAGTTCGATGCATCCAGTCTTGCCCGTGTGCCTGATCACACTGAAAGGCGAGGGGCTGAGTGAGACCAAACTTCGCGATCTCGGCCAGTACGACGTTCGCAACCAGGTTGCGAATGTTCCGGGAGCTTCAGTACCACAACCCTTTGGCGGCCGTTACCGGCAGATCATGGTCTATGTCGATCCGCTGAAGCTGCAGGCGCACGAACTCAGCGTGATGGACGTGGTCCGCACGGTCAATGACAGCAACCTGATTCTGCCTGCCGGTGATGTGAAGATCGGGCCGATTGACTACAACCTCTATACCAACAGCCAGCTGCCAACGACGCGAGAAATCAACAGCCTGCCGTTAAAGACCGTGGGCAATGCTTCCGTCCTGGTGCAGGACGTCGGCAAGGCGCTGGACTCGCATGAAATTCAAACCAACGTTGTGCGTGTGGATGGACAGCCATCGGTCTATCTGCCGATTCTGAAGCAGGGCGGCGACACCAACACCATCGCGGTCGTGAATGGGATCAAGAATGCCGTCGGCGATCTGACTGATGTTCCAAAACAACTGGTCGCCAAGGTGGTGTTCGACCAATCCGTCTTCGTGAAGAAAGCGATTGAGAACCTTCTGCACGAAGGCGGAATCGGACTGGTGCTGACCGGGCTCATGATTCTGCTGTTCCTCGGAAGCATGCGCGCGACCGCTGCCGTCTTTCTTTCGATTCCGCTCTCGGCGCTGGCTGCGTTTCTCGCCATCAGCGCTCTCGGCGGCACCGTCAACACGATGGTGCTGGGTGGATTGGCGCTGGCATTTTCCCGGCTCATCGACAACTCAGTGGTGGTGCTGGAGAACATTTTCCGGCACATGGAAATGGGCGAATCTCCCGAAGTTGCTGCCGAAAAGGGTGGACAGGAAGTCGCTCTGCCGGTGCTTGCTGCCACGCTTACGACTATCGTCGTGTTCTTTCCCGGTTGTTTTTCTCTATGGCGTAAGCCGGTTTCTGTTTGTCGCTTTGGCATCGGCGGTTGTGCTTTCCATGTTGGCTTCGTTCTTTGTGGCGATGACGGTGGTTCCGCTGTTCTGCGCCAAGCTGATGAAGTCGCCGCATCTGGTCCATGAACATGAGGTGAGCGAGTCTCGGTTTCGGGCACATTATCAGCGCCTTCAATCGATACTTTTGAAAAGCTCGTCCGTTACTACGACCACACAGTCTCTCGCGCTCTGATTCGGCCTGCTGTAACCACCCTTGGACTGGTCGGGATCGCGATTTTGAGCCTCTCACTGTACCCACTTCTTGGTGTTGCATACTTCCCGCGCACAGACCCCGGACAGTTCGTAATCAATCTCAAAGCGCCTTCGGGGACGCGGCTTGGAATTGACTGAACAGGACGTAAAGCGCGTCGAAGATGAAATTCGCAGAGTGGTTCCGGACAACGAACTCTCGATGATTGTTTCCAACATCGGAGTCACACCCGGTTTCTCCGCCATCTACACGCCGAACTCGGCGCAGCACACAGCATTTATTCAAGTCAGTCTGAAGGACGATCACAAGATCGGCAGCTATGAGTACATGAATCGGATGCGCATTGCGTTACGCAATGAAATGCCTGAGATCAGCGCTTATTTCCAATCTGGTGGTCTGGTCGATTCAGTCCTCAATCTCGGATTGCCAGCCCCCATTGATATTCAACTCAGCGGATCAAATCTGGAACGCACTTACCGGAGCGCCAGCCAAATCGCCAGCCAGGTGCGGCATCTTGACGGTGTCAGCGACGTTTTAATCCCGCAGGATGTTGACTATCCCGCTCTGCGAATCAACATTGATCGCGAACGCGCCAGTCTTGTTGGCCTGAGTCAGAAGGAAGTCGTAGACAACGTGATCACCGCCTTGACTTCCAATCAGATGATCGCGCCTAGCTATTGGGTGGACCCCAAAAGCGGGAACGACTACTTGCTGACGGTGCAATATCCCGAAAGCCAAATCCGCACATTGAATGATCTGAAACAGATTCCTATTCGCGCTGCCGTCGCATGATCAAACCACGCAGCTTGACTCAGTCGCGAACATCGCACCCATCGAATCGCCGACCGAAGTGGACCACTATCAACTGCGGCGGGTCATAGACATGTACGTTGCTCCCAAGACCGAAGACCTTGGCAAACTGACCAATTCGATTGACGAAATTATTTCCAAAGCCAAACTGCCGCAAGGAGTTCGCGCCACGCTTCGCGGGCTCGGTGCAGGGAATGCGTTCATCGTTCAAGAGTTTTGGCATCGGCCTGATGCTTTCCGTCGCACTGGTGTACTTGATTCTCGTAGCCCAGTTCCAGTCATTCCTGGATCCATTCATCATTCTTTTCGCAATTCCACCGGGATTGAGTGGCGTATTGCTCATTCTTCTGCTGACCGGGACAACGCTGAACATCATGTCGCTCATGGGACTGGTGATGATGGTGGGCATCGTTGTTTCGAACAGCATTCTGATCGTGGATTTTGCGCGGCAGTTTGTGGCACCAGGGCACTCCTCTGAAAGAAGCAGTGGCAGTAGCGAGCCGTATCCGTTTGCGTCCTGTGTTGATGACTTCTCTGGCAACGGTGATTGGGTTGGTTCCGATGGCATTGAAGCTCGGGAACAGGTTCAGAAGCTTATGCACCGCTGGCGCGCGCCATCATCGGCGGTTTGCTGGTGTCCGTTGTGGTGACGGTTTATCTGGTGCCTGCGGGTTATTCGTGGGCACATGGTAAAGACGAAAAGAGCACGGAGGTTCAGCCTGCATGACATGTAAGACAGGGCTTTTCCTCTGCGCATTGTTGCATGCCGTTGGCTGTTTTGCTCAACAAAATTTGCCGGACAGTCCGGCCTGTATTGAATCTATGGTCTCAGGCGAATGCACCTCGAGCGTCACACCGCTCCGACCCAACAGTCTGGTTCAAGCCAAAACACGACATCGCTTTATCTTTCGCGCAAGGACGCCGAAAACATTGCCTTAAAGAATAATCCGGCGATTTCAGTGGCGAAGCTCAGCGCTCTGGCTTCGGTGCAAGTTACGCGAGAGGTCAAATCAAACTTATGGCCAACCGCAGTCACCAATCTGACTGCGGTAGATGCTCACGATGACAGCCGCATTGCAGCCGGAGGATTAAACAATCCCATCATCTTTGAACGTGCGAGCGCTGGCGAGACCGTCAGCCAACTCATCACCGATTTTGGACATACGACGAATCTCGTAGCCAGCGCGCGATTGCACGCAAAGGCTGAAGATCAAAACGCCATAGCCACGCGGGAACAAGTGCTATTGGCCGTTGACCAGGCGTTCTACAACGCTCTTCAGGCGCAAGCATTGCTCAAAGTGGCGGACCAGACGGTAAATTCGCGGCAACTGGTGAGCGATCAGGTTTCCGCGTTGGCAAAAAGCAAATTGAAGTCTGATCTGGATATGAGTTTTGCCAATGTGAATCTTTCACAGGCCCAACTACTCCAACTGGACGCAGAAAACAATGCGCAAGCGGCAATGGCGAGTTTGTCTGCGGTTTTGGGTTATCCCCGATCTGCAGGACATCACTCTTGTTGAGGAAACGGAGCTTACCGCTCCGCCTGCCGAGGATGCAGATCAACTTATCAGCGAAGCTTTCAACCGTAGGCCCGAACTTCTGGCTTTAGGCTATCAATCCGAGTCAGATCAAAAATTTCGCAATGCCACGCGTGATCAATCCTTACCGACGGTCAGTGCGCTCGGAGCGATTGGCGATACTCCCATCCGTGATAGCCGGCTGTCCACTTGGTATGGCGCAGTTGGAGTCAACGTCCAAATACCAGTTTTCAATGGATTCCTATTCAGCGCAAGAACGCATGAAGCCGATTTGCGCGCGCAAGCGACCACGCAAAGATTATTGGATCTACGCAATCGCATTGCGCGCGATGTCCGCAGTGCGTGGCTGAATGCGCGCACCGCTTATCAACGGCTGAGCGTCAATGCGCAGTTGCTGGATCAAGCTAACCGCGCACTCGATCTGTCACAGACCCGTTACAGGCTCGGCTTGGGGTCAATCGTCGAACTCAGCCAGGCCCAGCTTCAGCAAACCCAGGCGCAGATTGGAAATACGCAGGCCGGATATGAATATCGCCTGTCGCTATCCGAGCTTCGCTATCAAACCGGAGGAGCCACAGTCACCGCGACGACTCCACCTCCTGCACCAAAGACGCGAATCAAAATCGACAGTGTTCCTGACCAATACATGCCGAGCAACATGAGTATGTTTCAGCCTGTATCCGTGCAGACTTTCCGGTTTGAAGTAGATCCGCCAACGCACCGTGTGCGGATTGTCGTCGATTACACCTATCCCAACGAAAACATGCTGGGCAAGGACGATTCACAAGGCGGTCCACAGCACACCACCGCAGAAGTCCCCGGCCTTGAGTACGACGCCGAGTCACACACCGTTGTTTATCAAACAAACGGCACCCGCACCGTGTGTGCACAAGGGGAAGAACACGGCAAACACATAAAGGTTAAAAACACCGGTGCCTGCACTGTCACCGCAGAGGAAGCAAATCACACCCAAGACGATGGATGGAAAATCCATCGCGGAAAGATGCTCGACACGTATTTCGAGGTTCACTAAAGGAGATACACCTATGCTTGCGGATAAATCAGAAAGTAGAAAAACGTTAACAACGCTATTATCCCTTTTGCTGCTCGCCGCCATGGTGATGTTTCTGACAGCCGGAACATCCGCCGCCGATCCAGCAAGAGTCCGAATAAAAATTGACACCGTTCCCGACGAATATTCCCCGACCAATGTCACTGTCACTGAGCCAGTCTCGATGCACGATTACCATTTTGAAGTAAACCCGGAGACGAAACGCGCACGCGTAGTTGTCAAATACTCCTATCCCGATGAATTGATGTACGAACGCGAGGACGATGGTGGCGGCCCGAAACCGACCATCACACAACTCCCCGGGTTGAAGTATGACGTCGCCGATCAAGAAGTTGTGTACGTCGCCAATGGCACGACTTCAGTTTGCGCCAAGGTAGAAAACCACAAAGGATTCCTGGGACACCATCTCCGGGTCAAAAGCACTGGCAGCTGTACGGTGATCTCCGAGGATGCAAAACATGCCGAAGACGATGGCTGGGCCATTCAGCGGTTCAAGGCGATTGATACCTACTTTGAGGTTCGATAACGGCCATGACCGCACCCCGGTGGCGGAGATGTCACGCTCACAAAGCGATCTACGCGTTCGTGTTGATGGCGTTGGCATCTCCGTTGTTTTCTCAGGAAAAAATAAAGGTTCGGATTGAGAATGACTCGGTATTAGTCCCGGTCAACATCAATGGTCAATCCCTTAATTTCCTTCTAGACACTGGCAGCGATGGTTCGGCGATCGACGCAACCATTTCCCAAAAGCTTGGACTGGTGCAAGTTGGCGATGCTGAGCTGTTGAGGAACTACAGTACGCAACAGTCACCGGTGGTAGTTGCACATTCCTTTGTCATGGGAAGGCAAAAACTTGTTGATAAACGATTTCCAACAGTGCACCTGGAAGTTGCGTCGGCGGCCCTCGGCGTACCTGTCGATGGCGTCATCGGGACTGACATACTTCTCACCTCGCCATTTCAGATTAACTACTCGAAACAAGAATTGATGTTTGGGCGGCTGTCCAGCTTCGGCAAACCGGGCAGGGAAATTAAACTGATTCGAGCTGACGACGATTTTTTCGTACCGTTACAGATCCATTCGGTTCCCATCAACCTACTGCTGGACAGCGGCAGTAACTCCACCAACCTTTCATGGGGAACCTGGCAGAAACTTTTGCAAGTGTGGCAACCAAACTCAGTCGTGGACGGGGTGGTGCGCGCAGGGTTTAGTGCGCCTCCAGCATTTTTCGTATGCCTTCCGAATTTGTCTGTCGGAGGGGGCATGCTTATGGATCAAGTGGTTCGAGTTCAGCGACAGGTTAGTGATGGCGCATTTGCCGATGCTAATTTCGGCGGAATTTTGGGTTCCGAGTTTCTACGGCAGTTTGTCGTCACGTTCGACCTTGCAAACAATCGCATTTTCTTGAAGAAAGACCCGTCGTTCAAACGTGACTTGTATCGATTCACTGCGGTCGGTTTTCAATTTGCTCGACAAACCGATAACACATATGCAGTCATGGGCATTTGGAAGAATTCACCGGCCCAGGAAGCAGGAATCAAAGTGGGAGATCGAATATTGTCCGTCAACGGCATGCCCGCTCAATCCCTGTCCTCCGATCAACTCTCCGGTCAGTTACACGGAGCGGAAGGCGCAACGGTAAGGTTGCTCATGAAAAGAAACTCGGTTGTCTCGGCGGTAACTTTGCACACGCGCCAGATGCTGTGTTCTCCACACAATGTTAGCGTTGCATATGAAAAGGCTTTATTTCCAATGCAAGTGGGACGAAACGCCATCCTAAATTATCGCGAGTTCACCCAAAAGCAAATGGCGCACTTGTACAATTAATCATGTTCGACTCACTCGTAAAGGGGAGATAGTCGAGAAATCTGCCAACTTCATTCGTGGGCTCCAATAAAAAGGAGCTTCGCCAGGCAGCCAAATCGTCATTTCCTTTCTCTAAATGCGTCTACCACGTCGTGTGTATATTCCGAGGGATCTTATGCCATGTATGAGAAAGGGAGCGGGCCGTTGAAAGAAGAAGCCCTCTGGTACAAAGACGCGGTCATTTACCAAGTTCACGTTCGGTCCTTCTACGACGCAAACGGAGATGGAATTGGTGACTTCCAGGGGCTTGAGCAAAAGCTGGAATATCTGCAAGAGCTAGGCATCACAGCCATCTGGCTTATGCCGTTTTTCCCATCCCCACTCCGTGATGATGGCTACGATATCGCAGACTACCGATCAGTCCACCCTAGTTATGGCAGTCTCGACGATTTCAAGAAATTCCTGAAGTCAGCCCACGACCACCAAATCCGCGTGATCATCGAAATGGTAATGAACCACACCTCGGATCAGCACCCGTGGTTCCAACAATCCCGCAGTTCGCGAGATAACCCCTACCGGGATTGGTACGTGTGGAATGAAACCGATGACCGCTATAAGGGGACGCGGATTATCTTTATCGATACTGAAATGTCCAATTGGGCATGGGATCCAGTTTCCAAAGCCTACTACTGGCATCGCTTCTTCAGTCACCAACCGGATCTCAACTTCGACAACCCCGCTGTCCGCGAAGAAATGTGGGACATCATGAAGTTTTGGTTGGAAATGGGAGTCGATGGCTTCCGCCTGGATGCCATCCCTTATTTGATCGAGCGTGATGGGACCAATTGCGAAAATTTACCCGAGACGCACGAAGTCATCAAAGATCTCCGCCGGCGGCTGGACACACTGTATCCCGGGCGAATGTTGTTGGCAGAAGCAAATCAATGGCCAGCGGATCTTCGTCCGTACTTCGCTGATGGTGATGAATTTCACATGGCGTTCCATTTTCCTCTCATGCCGCGGATGTTTATGGGGGTGAAACTCGAGGATCGCAAGCCGATTACCGAAATTCTTCAGCAAACACCGGAAATCCCTGCTACATGCCAGTGGTGCCTGTTCCTGCGCAACCACGACGAACTCACCCTTGAAATGGTAACCGACATTGAACGTGACTACATGTACGACATGTATGCGGGTGATAAGGCGATGCGCCTCAACCTCGGAATAAGGCGGCGGTTGGCGACGCTGCTTGAGAATGATCGCAGACGTATTGAATTAATGAATGGAATGTTGCTGTCCTTGCCGGGCACGCCGATCATCTATTACGGCGACGAAATTGGCATGGGGGACAACATCAAGCTAGGTGACCGCAACGGCGTTCGAACTCCAATGCAGTGGAGCGGGGGTTGGAACGGCGGTTTCTCCACTGCGGACCCGGAAACCCTCTATGCGCCCTTGATATTGAATCCTGTCTATGGATACCCTGCGATTAATGCAATGTCCCAACGGCGAACGCCACATTCACTTCTCTCGTGGATGCGTCGCATTATCGCAGTTCGCCGGTCGACAAAGGTTTTCAGCAATGGGTCGATTGAGTTCCTTTACCCGGCGAACCACCGGATTTTGGCGTATGTACGGCGTTTCGAAAAAGAAATAGTCCTGGTGGTGAACAATCTTTCGAACGCGGCGCAGGCGGTCGAGCTTGATCTGAAGCGGTTCAAGGGAAACATCCTGGTCGAAATGTTTGGCAAAAATATTTTTCCACGTATCGGAGAGCTGCCTTATCTGCTTACCTTGGGACCATATCAGTTTTATTGGTTCCGGCTGAGACGAATCTGAATGTAGAAAGTCACGATAGGAAGCCATGCCAGATGAAATTGTCGCTGCCGATCGTTCTACCATTCGCAGCGAAATCAGATTGACCGAAGAAAGTTTTCTCAGCGACGATTGTGTCCGTCAATTGATGGGTGTCGGAGAAATCGACATACTGGTCGGGCTTCCCACTCATAACAATGCAAAAACAATTGCTTCTTCGGTCGCCGCCATTCAGGATGGCATCGTGCGCTGGTTCCCACGCGAGCGCGCCGCCATCATTAATGTGGACGGCGGTTCGCGTGATGGCACACCAGAGCTGATTCTCAATGCCGCCATCGACGATATACGCGGCCGCAAGTTCCGAAATGCACTACGCACCTTGCCTTCGGTCAGCACGAAGTACGGTAATAGCGTCGAGCGAGGCACGGCATTTCGCACCATCCTCGCGGCCGCAGATTTGCTTGGAGCCAAAGCATGCGTCGTGGTTTCTCCTGATTCGAACATTGCTCCAGAATGGTTGCCTGCCCTTCTTTCTCCCATCTACAAGGAGGGCTTTGATCTCGTCTTGCCGTCGTATGTTCGGCAAAAATTCGATGGCCTTCTGCTCACCAATCTACTGTACCCGTTGACGCGTGCGCTTTACGGACTGCGAATCCACGAGCCGTACGCGACTGACTTCAGCTTTTCAGGCCGATTGGGGAGTCAGTTTCTTGCGCAAAATTCGTGGAGCAGCGATGTCGACCGCTCGGCTTTCGAAGTTCGTTTTTCTACGGCTGCAATAATGGGCGCGTACCGAATCTGCCAATCATCTTTGGGAATCAAGGCTCACGTCGAAAGACGGTCTGCTGATCTTGTGCCTGTCTTGCGTCAAACCATCGGCGAGTTGTTCTCCGTGATGGAGCCGACATTTTCGTTGTGGGGCGGCAAGACCGGTTCCGAAGCGATAGCTGTCTCCGGAGTAGCACCGCAAGTTGAGCTTGAACCTGTACGGATAAATCGAAAGCGACTCGCGAAAATGTTCCAAACCGGAGTCGCCGAACTCCAGTCGGTTTTTCAAGCCATCCTTTCGGCGGATACGCTGGGTGAGCTCCAGCGTATCCGCCGAAAGGATGGCTTGAAAAACCGACTGGAGTTCGGCCGAGCCCCGGTTTGGAACATTTTCGCGAGTCGCTTTGACGACTGCAGTGTGCTCCGAGGACGCTTATCGCTTCGGAACCGGTCTTGCCGCCCCCACAACGAAAATGTCGGCCTCCCGTCGCGAAACAACTCGCCGATGGTTTGACGCAAGACGGCGCAAGATCAGCAGACCGTCTTTCGACGTGAGCCTTAGATTGCCGAAGATGATTGGCAGATTCAAGAACACCACGCCCATTATTGCAGCCGTAGAAAGACGGTCTGCTGATCTTGTGCCTGTCTTGCGTCAAACCATCGGCGAGTTGTTCTCCGTGATGGAGCCGACATTTTCGTTGTGGGGCGGCAAGACCGGTTCCGAAGCGATAGCTGTCTCCGGAGTAGCACCGCAAGTTGAGCTTGAACCTGTACGGATAAATCGAAAGCGACTCGCGAAAATGTTCCAAACCGGAGTCGCCGAACTCCAGTCGGTTTTCAAGCCATCCTTTCGGCGGATACGCTGGGTGAGCTCCAGCGCATTGCTCAACTAAATGGAGATGATTTTTATTACTCGCAAGAATTATGGGTAAAAACAGTATACGAATTTGCTGCTGCATACCATAAATCGGTAATCAATCGCGACCACATCGTCCAGGCCCTCGCCCCGCTTTTTCGTGGGCGAGTTCAGACTTTTGTTTAGAAAACCGGAACAGCTCCGCCGGCAGAGACCGAAAGCAATATTGAAAACCTTTGCCTCGAGTTCGAACGGTTGAAACCGTATCTATTGGAGTTGTGGAAATAAAGAAGGTTGAGGTCACGATGCGAGAAATCATTGTTAATGAACTAACTGGAGCAATACAGGAACTTGCCAGAGACTTCGCCCGTTTTCTTCCTCGCTTGATTGTGTTGGTGATCATCGCTCTTGCGGGCCTACTGATTGCCTACCTATTGAAATATATCGTGCGGAGCATTCTACGACTGATCAAATTCGACAAGCTCTCGGAAAACGCGGGCGCATCCCAACTGCTGGCGAAAGCTGCGCTGCCTTCATCAACAGAATTGGTCAGCCGGCTGGTTTTTTGGGTTGCATGGTTAGGATTCATCCTGCTCGGCGTCAGCGCGCTTGGGATATTAGGCATGGATGAGCAGGTTGCCCGTTTCTTTTACTTCCTGCCACGCTTGTTCGTGGCCTTGTTTATCGTGTTCTTTGGACTGCTTGCAGCAAGCTTCCTTTCTCGTGCAGTGCTGCTCGCGGCTGTAAATGCCAACTATCCATCAGCGCGATTGTGGAGTATTTCAGTCCGCGTCGTGATTATGGTTTTCGTTCTGTCCATGGCCACGGAAGAACTCGGGATCGCCGAGCAAACTGTGCTGCTAGCTTTCGGAATTGCTTTCGGCGCCATTATGCTGGGTCTGGCAATAGCATTCGGCCTCGGTGGTAGGCAATTGGCACAACGCTTCCTCGAAAAACGGTTAAGTCATGAAAAAATAGAAGCGATGAAGAGGAAGATGAACCATCACCCTTATAAAGATGAGTTGCTTACTATGTCGATACATGATTGAGGGCATTCAATCCAGAATCCCCAAATCCAGTCGCAAGGTGAATGGCCGCTCATTTTTCGGATGTTGCGCTGCAATTCTCTCAACGGCCACTATGCTGAACCGGATTATTCTGCGTTCCGTTTCGCCAGAGTAAGCTTAACGGTCATACATTTGGGTCAAAATCTGCAAACGGTTTTCAATTTCGGCGGTTAGGGCAGCTGTGCCATAGCGCCATTTCCAATTTCCGTTGACAGTTCCCGGCAAATTCATTCGAGCTTCACTTCCCAATCCTAGAATATCTTGCAGGGGAATGATAGCGATGAGCGCCACAGATGCGAGAACACTGCGAATGAAAACCCAATTGATCGGATCGTTTTCGAATGCAAGATAGGCTTTGGCAAACGCGTGTTCCTTCCGAATGTCTTCAAGGGTACGAGTGCTCTCCCCGGTTCCGGTGCTCGTCCACCATCCAACCGTCGTATCGTTGTCGTGAACGCCGGTGTATGCAGCAAGTTCTCGAGAATAATTGTGTGGTCGAAACGAAGGCCCTTGTGGATCATTTCCAAACGCGAATTGCAATATGCTCATGCCCGGAAACCCGAATTCACGCTGAATGGCTTCCACTTCGCGAGTGATCACTCCAAGATTCTCGGCAATGATCGGCAAATCCCCAAGCTTATTCTGCAGAATTTCAAAAAGCTTTCGTCCTGGCCCTTTTACCCACTTTCCCCCAATTGCCGTGGAAGCTCCAGCCGGGAACTTCCCAATACGCTTCGAATCCCCGAAAGTGATCCAGTCGAACCAGGTCGAACAGCTCGAAGGAACTGCGAAAACGATCGATCCACCATTGGTAGCCGGAACGCTCCAGCACGTCCCATCGATAAATGGGGTTTCCCCAAAGCTGACCTGTGGCGCTGAAATAGTCGGGCGGAACTCCCGCCACCACCGTCGGTTTGCCGTGCTCATCCAGAAGAAACATTTCGGGATGAGACCAGACATCCGCGCTATCATGTGCCACATAGATTGGGATGTCTCCCATAATTCGGATATGGCGCCGGCGGCAACGGTCTTTTAGCTTTGCCCATTGGCGGAAAAATTCAAACTGCTCGAACTGGTAGGCTTCGATTTCCGCGTAGTAACTTCTGGCGCCACTTTCCGACTGAATCGCGATCTCGTGTCCGCAACCCTGTATCCCATTCGGTCCAGGCAGAACCGCCATAAAAATCTTTTGCAGCCATGAACAAGGCGTAATCATCCAGCCATGTTGCATTACTTTCGCAGAATGATTTGAAAAGAACAGACTGATTGTTCGTGTTCTTTAAGAATCGTTGGGCAGCCTTACGCAGTAGTGGCTTTTTGAAAGCAATGACTCGCTCATAATCAACAGAACCGTTGGGCCATTGCTGGCCTGAATTTAAGTCGGACTGGTCCAACAAACCTTGCTGAAACAAATCAAATAAATTGATCAGCAATGGATTACCAGCAAAAGCTGAGAAGCACTGATAGGGAGAATCGGCATATCCGGTGGGACCCACAGGTAGGACTTGCCATATCGTTTGCCCGGTTCTCGACAAGAACTCGATAAAATTTTCGGCAGCACCGAGATCGCCGATGCCATGCTCTGAGGGCAACGAGACAATGTGAAGCAAGATTCCACTACATCGTTGATGAATCACTGCTACACACTAACGCCACATCAAGAACCACGCAACCGCCTCGTTATTCCCAGGAAAGGTTGTCCTGTTGATCTCTACAAGGGCGATCGTTCATCATCATTCTCTTCGCTTGTGCGATACGATTGGTTCGCAAGAACTGCATCACCCCGCATCTAGGACTATTCCAGTTGTTACCACCCGAACTTCCATCAGGTGTTCAGGGCACGTAGCGTCAATCCTAGTAGTTCACCACTAGGTGCGCCATGTCCACTACAAAGGTGAAATTCTTCGAACAGCTTCTTTGCTTTGCTCCATCTCCCCATCCCCTTTGCCAAGACAGCAGCTATTTTGGCCACTGAGTCCGCAGGGCAAGGAATACCGCATAAAACGTTGTTCTTTTAATAGGCTGTGTGCCAATGTGTGCCGATTTTACCCTTCACTTGTGACAGTGCTTCGCGGGTTCATTTCTTTACCATCGCCTCTTCGTAGTGGAGCTTCTCGATCAGACTGCCGTCGTTTCTATGTAACTCGGAATCAAGTGCAAGTTTCACTGGGCATCCCGCGGACGTGACCCATGCGTCACCTTTTTCGAAATCACCCGGCTTCAGGAGCATTTGGCGCTCGGTGGCACTGAAGCGCGCGGTGTCAATGGAATAGTGAATTGTGCTATATCCGTTGACTGATCCACCATCTGTCTCTCGCTGCATTGCGGAGTCGTGGTTCACTATCGCGACCGTGCTCGACATGCCGCCGATTCCGGTCAAGCCTGCGAGCGCGCCCTGCCAGCCTTGTTGATCAGACCGCGTTGCATGGATTGGCTGCTGAGTACTGTCGAATTGGATGCGAAACCCATCGATGGTTTGCGGTGTTATGTCTGCCTCCTGATGCACGGGGTTTGAGGAATCTTTCTTATACAGGTAATGAAACGATTCGGGCGGATTCTGCAAATGGTCGTAAACGCAATTGAGGTCGATGCCGGGATCTGGATCGGAATTGGCAGCGACATTCTTGATGGCCTGACTCGAGCCTTGGTCGGCGATTTTCTCCTTAGAGTTTGAGCCGGAATTGCATGCCGAAGTGAATAGCAGTGTTGCAATTAAAGTTGCGACCACTAGCAGCGTAGACATTGGAGTACAGGAGAATTTATGTTTTCGTCTCATAACGCCCTCACGTTTTAAGCAGTCATCGCTCTGTTCGCTATTTCCGAATTCTTGCTAGTTCATAGTGAGCGTCCTTTAGATTGCCGCCGAGCAAAACACGCTCATCAAGCACCAGCTTTACAGCGCACCCATCAGAGGATGCCCAAACCGTGCCTTTTTCAAAGCTCCCTTGACCAAATAGGAAATCCAATTTTTTCTGGTCAGCCGTGTTTGCTTTCGTCGTGTCGATCGCGTAACGCGTTGTGTCATAACCGTTCACAGTCTCTGTCGCTTGTTGGCTGATGGCAGAAGTGTCATTGAGAGAATCGAGCCGGCTCATCATTCCGGTCATGTTCAGACTGGAAAGATCGACAATCGCGCGGCTCCAGCTGCCTTCATCAGAGCGTACGCCGTGAAATGAGTGAGAACCGGACTGGTCTTTGATTGTGATATCCATGGCCTGAGGGGTGATGTCTGCTTCTTTGTTTGACGAAGAAGCAGCATCACTGTATTTATAGGAAAAATGAAATGATTCAGGCGGGTTGTTGATACGGTCCCCGACGCACATTACATCGACATGGGGGTTTGTGTTGCCCGACGTCGTGACCGCACCAGACTCTTTCGTTTTTGTCTCCTGCTTTGAGGTGCAGGCGGAAGCAGTAAGCACGAAGCATAACGTCGACAAAAGCAAGTATTGTGTTCGTCTATTTAAATCCATTTTTTCTCCTTGCGGAATTCTTGTTCAATCGGATCGCGGACTTACTGTGCATCCTCAGAAATCTGAAATGTCCACACTGTGTCGAACATCAGGCCGTCACCTTGAGCACGCGCGACGTCTCCTCCTGAGAAGTTCTTCGACTTCGAAACCGGACGCAGCACAACACCGTATTCCCCAGCTGCTAATTCGGAAGCCGGAGAGATTTTGTATTTTCCTGGCGCCAGTTTTTGAACTTGAGCATTGACGCGCTCTTCAAGGAAGTTGGAATAAATCTGCCAGTCAGCTGCGGGACTGGAACTGGCATCCGCCTTACCTTGTGTGGCGCCGAGAATGCGGCAAGTGTTTTGTGCTGGCGTGAGTTTTACAATCGCTGGCGCATAATCATCGGGAGTTACGCCTAAGGCACGGGAAAAATCAATCGCGAAACTTGGCGACGCGCTTTGCAGAACATTTACTGAAGCGGGGCCCGGCACGCCCCAGACGTAGGTCATCTTTGCTTGCCGGTGTGACATGACGTTGGAAAAAATGCTACCCGCCTCCTGCACAGATTGGCCGCCGATGCTGGAGTTCATGTGCATCGCGGCTGTCGTGGCCGCTTGATTGATCCCAGTTTGCATTGCCTGAGTGACAACTGAGTCTGCCGGCAAGACTTTTCATGGACGATGGTTTGGTCTTGGTCTCCGCCAACTGCGTTTTTTCGAGGTGCAGCTCTTGCGTGTTTCCACCCGCCGTCACGACCAGCGTTGGCATTCGCGTCTTCGGAACCGAAGGCGCGGTTTGTACGGGCTGCGAAGGCGGAGCGCTGCTCGGGCTACCTTTGCCCGAGGCGCCAATCATCGCATTCAATTCGTTTTCGGTAACCCCAGCTTTGTGCAGCCGGACCAATTCAGATGTGGACGTGCTGAATTTTCCCGCACGGGACTGGATCGCCGAAACCACTACAGATTCGGGCATTCCGCTCTTCACCATCGTGATCACATCATCGTTGGTGAGCGGCTTTTGCTGAGCAAACGTCGAAGGTCCAAATGCGATGGTGATCATGAGCAATGCTTTGAAAAGATTTGTGCGAGTCATTTTTCGTCTCCTATTGCACGGATTGTGACGCAGACTGTGGAGTAGCCAAGAGGTTGTGAGGCTTCGTCTGCAACGTTCGCTGTGTTCCTGAGCGTGCGCCGGCTCCCGAGCCGCCTGTATTTGAGCCAGATAGTGGTGCAGATGTGGACGACAAAATTAGATTTACGTTTGTCGCTTGGTTCCCGCAGCTTCGAGGGCCGGATTGGAGATTCGATTGTGCAGCCATGGCCTTCGAGTTGAGCGCTGCATCACAAGAAGTATTCTTGACGGTGACTATGTCGTATTCCCCCAATATCTCTCCGCCCCAAGCGATAGCGAAAGCAGCTTGGTTTCCAGGCGCGGCGAGTGACCATATGTTGATGCCGAAAGTCATGTAAGGCCAACCCACATCTGCGGCGATATCCAAAGGAATGCCTGTAGGTGCTCCCGTGATTGTGTACATGCAAACCGCCAGTGGGCCACTCGCCGAATACGTAAGGGGAGAGGCGAAACCTTCCCAAGAGTTCATGCTTCCATGATCCACAAATGCACGCACGGCAACTCCATCGCAGCTCGACTTGAACTTTGTCTTGGCTGTGTCCCAGTAAATGGAACCCGAAACTGTGCCTGTATAAGTTTTGGCAACAACTCCGGCACTGGGAACGGGCGCGTTTGCTCCCTGTTGAGAAGATCGACCTGATAGCAATGGCCTCGGTAATTTAGGCCCGGCGATCGAAGATGAAGGGCTTGATGATGCACTAAGAGTTTGCTCCGGCCCGATACTCCCTTTGGGAGGAAAAGGCTGTGGGTTAAGCTGAACTGTGTTGCCGCTTCCTCCTGGAATGGATCCCGGCAACAATTGTTTAGGTGTCTGAGGCCCAGCGAGGGGAGTGTTTAGGCTAGACCCCTTGGGTGGAAATGGCTGCGGGTTCAGATCGTCGGCACCACTCCCCGTACCTGAACGAACTCCGCCCGTGTAACAAGGACGAACGCTTCCGTCTCCCATAGCATCAAGAATTTTTGGATTTACTTTTGCCCGTGCCAATGCCTGGCAACTTTCGGGAGAAAAATCAAATTTTTTGTTCGAAGAATTGATCTGATTGATAATGGCGGATTCAGGAACGCCGCCCTTCAAGAGACCGATCACGTCAGCATTCGTAAGTGTCCTTGCACCGGACTTCGCCGCTAATAGCTGTCCAGCAGCTGCCTTTCCACCTGCGGGCGTTTGGATTGGCCCCGGATCTCTTGCGCCTGAAAGCATTCCGCGAGAGGATGATTGCTGTGGGCCAGGATTTACCTGTCCTGCTAACATCCCGCCGCGAAGGCGATTGACTTGGACCTGGATTTGCCGCGCCTTTGTTCGCACCGGACAACATCCCATCCGATCCCCCGTTTGAACTCATCACCTGAAATGCCGGCGCAAGCGCAAAGTTCACATCGTAGGCACGGTTCTGGCATGAACCCCAATGAGCAGTAAGGTCTCCCACGGAAGAAGGCACGATCGGCGGCAACATATTGCATTGGCCATTAATGATGGTGATCGGGAGCAACGATCGGGAGTTTTAGCTGCGGGGGCTATAGAAAATGCGTTTCGATCGATAATGAGCTGTGCCTGCAATTGCGGCCCAACTGGCTGGTGATCGTAAGCGTAAATGCAGACCTCATAAACCTGCACTTTGCCGCCGTACAAAAATGTTTTTACCTGCCCTGCGTATTTGAAGTGATTACCGGTTGGAATCGTGTTCGTGGGCGGTGACCCGGCTGGACTGACGTTCACAGCAAGTCCGTTGCAGGTTCCAGCCGGTTTGTGAGTGATCGTGTCTCGCGTCCCAGTACACAAAGCCTTCGACATCGCCTGGATTCATGGTGAGCGCAGTGTTCGGCGGAGGCGCATTGGCAATTGAAGGCGTATTGCTCGCCGGGCGTTGTCCACCGGCAGGCTCATGCCGCTGTGGTGTCGGCGCAGTAATATTTGGATTCGCGGGCTTAGCCGTGGTGACTTGTGCTGCTGTGGTCGCCCACATCAACAGTACGAATATCGCTGTTGATAGCCACTGATAAATCGATATGTATTTTCTGCAATGCATATGTTCACTCCTTCAAAACAAAACGGCAATGAATCAATTGATCGGGTGAGCGCTGATAGTTATTTGCTTAGCCTTCGGACCGTTCCAGTCCGCGCTGAATCTGTGAAATCCGGATTTCGCGACCGTGCGGTACGTTCCGTCGGAGAAAACTGCGTCAGCCTGCACGGAAGCCATGTTCCAGTTGTCGCCACCCGAGCCTCCGGTGAAGGTGTCCTCCAGCGTGAAGCCGCGAATCTGGTCTATTGCGACGGGCCGGTTTAAGAGAACTTCCGCGCCTTTCGTACTTCCGTTCGCCCAGTTCTGGCTGTGGTTGACATTGGTCGCTGCCTGGCTTGTACCGTCGGTGAACAGAATGGATATGTTGAGGTTGTCTTTTCCCCCACGCAGGTCGTCGTCAGCGGTGGTGAAAGTGAATGAAACCTTGGTGACTTGGTTTCCCGTCGGGCACGCGACTCCAGATTGTGCGTTGATATCGAACGAAGGATTGCTTCCTGTAAACCTGTGAAAGCCTGATGCTGCAACAGGCACACTCACTCCTTTACCCAGAGCGAATGCCTGAAATTCCGTCATGTCCCAGTTGTCTTCAGTCTGTATTCCTTGCGCGGCGGCGACTGGTGAAACGATCGCACCTTCCACCGGCAGAGTGGTATCCGCCAGATCCTATGGATGGAAGGTTATAGCCAGCCTGTGCAGAGTGGACCAGGCGTATCTGCTTGATCTCGTTTGGTGCGACTTGATGCGTGAGGTTAATCGAGACCGTCTTGACGCTCTGGTTGGGCCAGGTCAATCCATTATTTACATTCGTGGCAGTTTGCATGTCGCCATTGGCGAAATGGATTTCGACATTCAGGTTGTCTTTTCCCGCCGCGTAGATCATCGTTTCCAGTGGTAATGCGGAGATTGAGCATTCCCACGGTGCAACCACCGCCAACAGGCTTCAGCAGCGTCCCAGATTGCGGGCGGAGTAAGACTCCTCTATTCGGGGGAGTTGCTTGTCCATATCACCCCCACTGCTAAGGCGCAAGTAATCAGTGCATGCTTCCCCAACAGCATCCACTTTCCTGATTTCGTTTCCATCATCGGCGTTGCTCCTTGCGGTTTTGCACCGCGTGTGTCTGAAATACGCCGGGATGTTTGCTGGGTCAAAGGAAACGGAAATGAAACAGAACTGACATGCTAAGTCGTGATCTTTGAACGGGTTGTGGGGATAGGTGACACGTGCAAAATATTCCCGAAAAGGCAAGAGCGTCAATTTTAAACAGTACTTTTGAGGGAAGAATTAGTGTGCCGCAGGAGTTCGAGCCACTACCGAGGCATTAGATATCACAGCTTCCGACTGGCGGGCCAATAACTCAAGATGATGATTGCGCGTTTCGGCGGCAAGGTCAGTAAGGTGCTTCCGTCCCAACGAAGGATTGAGCTTCAGCTCTAGCTCGGCGAGTGCCAGCCGAGCCTCGCATTCGATCCTGTAGTAACCGAGACGTTTGGCGGTAGAAATAGTTGAATGTAGCTGTTCGATAGCGGCTTCCAAGTTTGTACTCTGGTTCTCGGGATACGCGCCTTGAACACGCGCCTGCTGAATTGCCGCCGATAACTTCAATGCTGGGTCGGAGCTAGTTAGGCTTAATTCAGCGGCGCGCCGGCTCGCTTTGTCAGCTTCCTCAAACTTTCCTTGTATTAGCAACGCATGGCTCAAGATTGCGTAAGCACTGCTTGAATCGGGATCGCTTTTTTCCTTTTCAAATTCCGCGAGCGCCGTGCGAACCAGATTCTCGGCTTGACCGGGATGGTTTTCTTGAATATCCAAATCGGCCAGTTCTGTTTGGCTTTCCGCAGCAAGGTCTGTCGCGCCAATTTTCTGTAGCATCGTTAGGGTCTGCTCGAACTCGGAACGTGCGCCTGCCAGATCGCCCTCTGCTTTTAATGCTTCACCTACCACGATCATTGCGGCGGTCAGGTATTGGTACGACCCTTGGGTTTGGCCGATGGTATCGACTGCTTGCTGCGCCAGCTGATGACCTTCGTTCACGTTTCCTTGAGCCAGCTCAAGATCCGCAAGGCGATAAAGGACATAACTAGGATCACCATGGTCTATGGTTGAGATGAGATTCACTGTGTCCTGATAAAGCTTGGCTGCGCGAGGTAAATCACCTTTCAGGTAATAAATGTCCGCGATGTTTCCCATCGCAGTCGCGGCGCTCGCTTTCTCTCCTGCTTGCTGAAAATGAAATTTGGCCTGTTCGTAAAGCTGCTCGGCGCGGTCCAGTTTGCCTTCATTGGCATAATTGATGGCCATGTTGTTCAGGATCGCTCCAGTTTTCACATGCTCTCCCATGTCGGCAAGCAAGTTCAGCGCACGCTGATACGTAGCAATGGCCAGCTCAAAATGCCCACCTGTTCCAATTCCATCCGCCATCAGGCGCACGGCATCGGCAGCGTCCAGACGATTTCCAGCACCAATAAATATGTTGTACGCGTCTTCGCAGACCGGAGTCGCCTGTTCCGGCTTCTCCCCATAGAGCAGGTTCATGCACTCTTGCTTTCTTGCTAAGGCATAGAGCAAAAGTTGCTTACGGTCGGACGCCTTACGTACTGCGTTTCGAATTAAGACTAGCGCTGCCGGCTTGTTGTCTTTCATCGCCTGCGCCTCTGCGAGATCGATGCGTGGATCGTCCGAATACGGGGCAGGGAGTGTGCGAAGCTGCTGAATGACAGTCATGGCTTGACCGGCATGTCCGGAGACGGTCTGTGCAGCCACCAGTTGCAGGCCATAATCCAAATTATCGGGAAACAATTCAAACAAGGCGTGATAGACAGAAGCAGCTTCATCTTGTTTGCCGAGGCTTTCGTAATACTCGCCTTGCACCAACATTCGTTGGGCACGTGGCAGGTCGACTGAGAGATCAAACGCTTTCTTTGCTTCTTCTCCGCGCTTCTGCTCGTAGCCGAGTCGCGCCCAGGCCCGCGCCAGCGTGGCGTGTACCAGCGAGAATTTTGGATCGGCTTCCGCTGCCTGCGAGAGTAGGTCTTTCGCCGCCAGCGCATCGAATTGCCGCAGCTTGGCCACTCCAAGTGCGTAGAAGCGTGCCGCATCCGGATCGAGCGGCAAGGCGGCAAGCACGCCGGCCTCATCGCTCCCCTGCAATGGGCCCACTCCTAATCGGTCACGCAACCGCGCACCAATCTGCGATACCAGCCGAAACATTTCTTTTGTATTGCCTGCTTCACCAACCTCACCCAGGATTTCGCCGGTTTGACCGTCCTGCATGCGGACATCCAGGCGCAACTGCCCGTCGTCGGCGGAGCCAATCAAAATGTATGAGCCGAGTACCAGCACATCGCTGTTAAGAGCATTCCCGATACGTGAGCTTGTTACACGATCAAGCGTGTCGGTACTAGGCCACGGGTCTGAAACTCGTAAGTTAGCAATGTCCTCTCCAGACACCAGACGCAATTTCTCGCCGCCTGCGAGTTCAGTACTCAGCATTTCCGAAAGAGCCGTGGCCAACCATGCCTCATCAGTACGACGTGATAAGTTTTGGAATCCGAGGACTGCCACAGACCTGCGCATCTGAATCGAAGATTTCTGGCTTACCGGCTGCGACACAGATCTGTGATGCCACAAAAGCCAGCCGCCGGCACCGACTACAGCAATCGCGAACACGGCGGCCACGATCCAATATCGAGGTCTATTTGCCTTCAATGCGGTCGTAACTGGAGCGGAAACAACGACAGAAGGAGCTTGTGGACCTAGCTTTGAAATAGTATCTGCCGAAGCCGCTGTGTGAGTCCGTTCAAGTTTTGGATGGACGAAAGTTACTGGTGCAATGAACCGGTAGCCGCGCCGCGGAATTGTCTCAATGAACCGAGGATTGTCGGGATCGTCCGCAATGGTCGCACGAAGCCTCTTCAGCAGTACATTAAGACTTCCATCGAAATCGACGTAGGTTCCTTCCGGCCACAGCCTTTGTCGCAACTCCTCACGGCTGACAATTTCTCCCGGCCGCTCGAGCAGAATTAGCAGAAGGCGGAAAGGCTGCTCCTGAATTTTGACCCGCGCACCAGCCCGTGTGAGTGTTCCCCCGGCGGTATCTACTTCAAATGTTCCAAAGCGAAAGAGGCTTCCGGTTGGAGTCGTCTGTTCCATAGGTGGAGTCAGCGGTTAGGGCGAATCTTAGCACTCACCCATCACGCTGTCTGTAGGTATGTGATCGGTTGATGCGAATACTTTTTTCACTCATCCCGGCATAAAAATCAAGCAAAAAATATGTCATTTTGCGTTGTAGCGCATTCAATGCAAAGGGTTTTCCAAGTCAGAGCGATTTCATCTGTATTTCCTTTGATCGGACGAATGAATTGAGGCAAAACATTGGCAGCACTTCGAAAATTCAGGAGAACAAAATGAAATTCCGCACCTGTATTGTGTTGCTGACCGGCCTCACCTTTTCAATTGTTTCTGGCGCCTTCGCCCAAACACGCAACTTGGAAAAACCTCCAATCAAGTCGAAATTGGAGATTCAACCACTGAACGTCAAGCCAGGGCTTTGGGAAACCACCAGAACCTACAAAAGGTCGGGAACCCCGCCGATTTCGTCAGACATGTTGGCTAAACTTAGTCCTGAACAACGCGCCAGATTGGAACAGCGTATGAACGCCAACTCTGGCGGGAGCACCAATACGGTGACCGACAGACATTGCGTAACAAAGGAGGATGTGGAAAAAGCTGATTTCGGCCAGGGCAAGGGCGAATGTACTTACAACGTTGAGACTTCCACAAGTACTCACGGAAAGGGAACGTATTCGTGCATGGTGGATGGGATGCAAGTGAATGGAACCTTGGACATTACTGCTCCGGATTCCGAACACATCAATGGTTCAAGCCAGGGCAGCCTCAACGGCGGCGGCCGCACCATGAATGTCGAATCAACGTTTACCTCAAAGTTTCTCGGTGCTAATTGTGGGAGCACAAAATAGCGGGAACTCAACTCTGTCGCCAACTGAAAATCTTCATGAGAAGAAATCGCTTTGGGGAGTGCAACCGACTCCCCATTCGCTCTCCCTCGCACCGTCGGTAAGATTCGTTCAGAGCTCCACCATGCCATTAGTGCCAAAATTACTGCGGGTCGGGTAACTCATAACCTAAGGTCCGTCTGGACCGGAGCCTACTCGTGGCGCAAAGCTGATACTGGGTCTATTGACGCTGCCCGACGTGCAGGAAGTAGACTAGCGGCGCCAGCGAACGCAATCAACAGAAATGCGGCGCAAATGAATGTTAGTGGGTCCGCTGGAGAAACTCTAAAAAGAAACCCCGATATAAGTTGTCTTAGAGCCCAGGCTCCGCCCATTCCGGCAATAGTCCCCAAAATCGCCATTCCCATTCCTTGCTTCATAATGACCCACACCACATTGGCACGGTGTGCGCCTAAAGCCATGCGTAAACCAATCTCGGATGTTCTTTGGGTTACGAGGTACGAAATTACCCCATAGACACCAATGACCGATAGCGTCACGCCAAAAAGTGCGAAGAGCACCAGCAGGCCCGTTGTGTAACGACGATCCGCAGTCTGTGCGGACATAATCTCGCCCAAGGTGGAAACTTCCGCGAAAGGAAGATTGGCGTCAAGTGAATGAAGTTGCTGGCGAATTGGAGTGCTTAGCTCCATCGGCTCAAGCTTGGTTCGGACAAGCAAATTTTTGAATCCGTAATTCAGGTTTGGCAATTGACGGAAAAGTCCGTCAATTTCTGGTTGCGGAGGGAGCGCTACACCACGATTCATTGCATCCGCCACTACTCCGATAATTGTGAGACGGTTGTTAGAACGCCCGGAGACAGCAATCTCGCGAGGCAGTCCCAACTGGATTACTTTGCCAATCGGATTTTCATTCGGCAGGTATCGTTGTATGAATGCATGATTGACTAGCGCTACCGAAACGCTGGTGTCAGTGTCAGAATCGCTAAACCCGCGACCATCGAGTAGTGGGACACCGAGCGTCTGAAGATAGTGCGAATCGGTAACGTTCAATGTTGCTGTTGACACTTCTTCCAGACGATTGACTGGATGCCCATCGATCGTAAAATTTTGGATCCATTGATCGTCAGGCGGGCAGGCAGCACTGATAGTTGCTTCCACAACTCCGGGAAGCGCACGGACACGCTCGGCATACTGATCCACGAAAGTTGTTATCTGGGCCGGGCTTGCGTATTGAATTGCCGGCAGATAGAGATGCGATCGCAAAATGTGATCAACTCGAAAGCCGGGGTCTTGATCGCGTAAGCGTAACAGGCTTTGCATAAGAAGGCCTGAACCAATAAGAAGCATGACCGCAAACGCCATTTCACTTGCGACCAAAATACGCCGCAGGTGTTGTCGGCCTTGTGAGGTAGTTTTCGCACGTCCGCCCTTCTTAAGTGATTCCGACATATTCAATTGTGAACCGATCCACGCGGGAAAACTGCCGAACAATACGCTGCACAGAATCGAGAGTGTGATTCCGAACAACAAAACCCGGAAGTCAATTCCAACCAACTCCAATTGTGGCAATTGAGCTGGATGAACTCTAGCGAGCGTCGCGCATCCCCACCATGCAAGCACGCAACCTCCGACTCCAGAGACGATGCCTAGTGCCATGTTCTCAGCCGTAAATTGACGTATCACACTCAACTTTCCCGCTCCCAAAGCCATTCTTAAAGCAACTTCTCGCGTGCGTCCTGAGTTCCTGGCCAAGAGCAAGTTGGCAACATTCGAGCAGGCGATCAGTAGAATTAGAACGACTGCGCCCATCAAAAGTAAAACTACAGGACGGAGATTGCCGCTCCGGTCTTCTGCTAGCGGGCGAAGCTCGACACTGACGCCCCAATCCGCTGGAAATTGAGCCGCAAGATTGCTAGCGATTGTCTTAAGGTCCGCAGTTGCCTCAGCGAGGGTCACCCCGGCCTTGAGCCGGCCGATGGCGCTAAAATCACGCTCGCCTCGTGAAGTTTCATCCCAGACCGTTGCTGAGGGTGCGAATGGTGTCCAGAGTTGTGTCTTACCATGTCGGCCTTCGAGCCACCAATCTGGAATGTTACTTGCCATTACGCCGACGATCGTATAAGGCTCATCATTAATGCGTACTGTTTTGCCGAGAATGGATGGATCTCCGGAAAAATGTGTGTGCCAGAACTCATAGCTCAAGATTGCTTCAAAGTGTTTGCCCCATTGGTTTTCTTCTGGTGTAAATAATCGGCCCAGCAATGGACGGACACCGAGTATTTCAAAGTATTCAGCTGGCACTAATCCGACCGGCAGCTGTTCGGGTTCTATCGAACGTGAGGTAATAGTCACATTCTTTCGCCAAGTATCGTAGACCGCCAGGCGTTCAAACGTGTGGTTTTGGACTGCGTAATCACGTACATCAAGCGGAGATGGCCCTCGCGAATCAGATCCCTTCGTCGAATAGATACGCACTAATTTGTCAGGTTGATGAAATGGAAGTGGACGTAGGAATATGGCGTTGATGACCCCAAACATCATGGTGCTGGCGCCGATTCCGAGTGCCAACGTACACGTCGCGATGACGGCAAAGCCAGGATTTTTACGCAAAGTTCGGAAGCCGTACTGAAGATCATGCAGCAATGAAACCATTTGCGTTGTGCCTCCCCGGAAAGAACAAACCAAGAAATCCGCTGCAATCCGAAAACCTTTTGAAATCTTGAAGTAAGTATTCGCTTTGCAATGGCTCGAATGGTTTTCGGCTTGTTATGTCTAGTGCGCTAGTGTTCATCCCTGAATCCTGTTGTTCAAAAATGAACAGCCTTCAGCCCTTACCCTTGTTGCAAGATTTCTGAGCCAGGGGTTATTCCCCCCAAAGACCACCTTAAAGAGCGAAGTCCGGGCTTTCATATTTTCGCGATTTTCGTCCAGCCTATTCGACGACTACTCCCTTGCCAAAGGTAAGAGGTACGCCGAGCATTGCGGTCTGAAAATATAAACGATCCGGCAGGACTGTTGGCGGGGCATGATGAATTGCTTAGAAAAAAAGTGATAGGAGATAGGTTACGGGGTGAGTAGGTAAACATGGGTCGCGCCGGAGTGCAGATGATCATCCATTCTTGCCTGGCGGTTTTTATTTAAACTTGGATTGCTCACGCCGAAGGCAACAATTTGCCCGTCGTCGTTGATGGAAAAAGCTCCGGTCAGAATAGTGCCAACCGGTAGGTCTGGTACAAGGTCGTTGAGGTCCACGATTGACCCGTTGCTCCACAAGACTGCTCGTGTTCCCAGCGGACTTCCTGATTGGCCGACGATCTGTCCACGGTTATTGATTCCAAACGCTTCGCTATAGCTTCCTGATGGAAGCGAGGCTAATTCCTGCATGCCAGCATTGTGGGTCCACAGAAATGCGCGGACGCCTTGCATTCCTTCAGAGGCTCCCACCGCGTTTCCCTGATCACTAATATGGTTGGCACGGCTGCTCGAATCGCCCGGCAGAACACCTATATCTTTCATGCCAGATCCATCCATCCATAGAAAGGCATGAGGACCCGACGGTGTGTCAGCCACCCCTACAACCTGACCGGTATTGTTAAGACCATGTGCTTCGCTCCACTCTCCGCCCAAGGTCCCGAGATCCTTAACAGAGTTTGCTATCCAAAGTGCGGCATGACTTCCCGAAGCGCCGGCAATTTGGCCGGATTGATTGATGGCGTAAGCGCTGCTGTTATCTGTTGGGTGAAGGCTGGTTAGTTGGCCCAGACCGTTAACGCTTGTCCAAAGAAATCCATGCATGCCATCGGTGGAGTTAGAAGTCCCAACCACCTGTCCAGCATCGTTGATCGACGTAGCGACGCTGTAATCACCCCCCGGCAGAAACCCCAGATCCTTCATGCCGTTTTTTTTCGTCCAAAGGAAAGCGTGAGTATCAGAGCCATGTGGATGCCCCGATCCTCCCACCACTTGTCCGACAGCATTGATGTCATGCACACGGGCGCTACCCGGCTTTAGCGTTCCCAGGTTGGTTAACTTATAGCTTTGACCCAGTACGAACGGCGCTAGTAACAAAAGCGCAGTCACAACAAAAACGACTTTGCAGTTCATATTCCTCATCACTGGCTATCTTTAAAAAGTAAAGTTCACGGCGGTTGTTTGGCCGCTCGTTACCGTGGCGCTCTGAGTTTGAGTCGTATGACCGCTCTCAGAAATCGTGACTGTATAGTTGCCAATTGGAATCCAGGTGCTGCTGAATGCTCCGGAACTGTTGGTAGTTCCTGTAACGGTAGTTGAGATTTCTCCTCCCTTAATAGTCACGTTCGCACCTGGATCAGCAGCACCTGATTTATTCACCGCTTTGATGCTGATCTTCCCGGAGGTCGCTAACTGGATATTCAAAGTTGCCGTGGCCCCGCCCGGAACATTCACGTTTCCACTGTGAGCCAGATAGCCAGTGCGGCTCGCGGTGAGCGTCTGGTTCCCACTAGTTACATTGGAAATGGTGTACACGCCGCTAGCGTTTGTGGAGACAGCCATGCTTCCCCACGTCACCGTAGCTCCTGAGAGAGCGGCACCGTTAGCAACGTTAGTGATCTTCCCGGTGATCGTTCCAGTGGACAAAGCTTGGGTCAAAGAAAAATCGGCAGCAGTTGTTTCACCCGCGGTTACGTTCACATTTCGTGTCCCAGTCTGAAATCCTGTAAGCGATGCCGTTACCGTCTGCATGCCGGCAGGAACGCTGGCTAAGGTATATGTGCCGTTCGCCTGGGTCGTGACGCTAATATTGCCGCTGGAAACTGTTGCCCCAAACAAAGCTGTTCCCGACGTATCTGTAACAGTCCCTGTGATCGTCCCAGTGATCGGGCCGGAGTTCTGGGTGATTTTGATGGAGGTGGTTTTTCCAGTGGTGAGCGCGGCAGTCTCAGTCACTGCACCGCTGGTGATTGTGTAACTCCCGATCGGTATCCAGGGGCTGGAATATATACCGGAAGCATTCGTAGTCCCGGTGAGAGACGTAGGAATCTGGCCGCCACTCAGACTTACCTGTGCCCCGCTGACAGGAGTACCTGCTGAATTGACCACTGTCACATTAAGAATTCCCGCCGTCGAAAGCTGGAAATTCAGCGTAGAAGTTTCGCCGTCAACGTTCACCGTGCTGCTCACTGGCAAATACCCTGAGGCGCTTGCAGTGACTGTTTGGCTTCCGCCGGCAACGTTAGCAATTGAATAGACCCCGCTGCTGTTGCTGTTGACAGAAGTGGTGTTCCATTTCACGATGGCGCCAGGGATCACGCCTTGAGTACGGATATTCGTAACTGTTCCGGTTACGGTTCCGGGGGCGTTGGTGGCCACAGCCAACATGAAATTGGCCGTTGTTGTGCTTCCTCCTGCGACTGTTACATTCTGTG
>CAWBXL010000259.1:0-11503 GCA_963792305.1 uncultured Acidobacteriaceae bacterium
AACGCGGGCCAGAGCGCGCCGTGGGCAGCGTGCACAACAGTTCCGCCCAGCGTTCTTCGACCACCCATCCAATCATGGCGTCGGGAAAAGCTTCGCGCAATGCGGAAGCCGCGGGCAACGCATGAATGATGTCACCCATGGCGCTGAGCCGCACAATCAATATCCGCTCAAGCTTGGTATTGGATGGCTCGCCTGACGTGCTCACGAAGGCTGTTTCCCGAGCCGCTGGATGAACTGAGTAGCGGAGTGATCTTTGGGATCGCCGACGATTTCAACCCTGCCGCCACATTCGCGCACAACATCGCGCTCCGGCACTGAGTCACTGGTGTAATCAGTACCCTTAGCCTGCACATCAGGGCGAATCTCGCGCACTAGCGCACGAACGTCTGGTTCGGAGAAAATTACGACAGCATCAACATCTTGTAGTGCAGCCAATATTTCTGCGCGTTCTTCTGCCGGCATCAGAGGACGGCCTGGACCTTTCAGCCCCCGTACCGACTCATCTGAATTGATGGCCACGACCAGCCGTCCACCAAGTTGCCTGGCTGCGTGGAGATAGCGCACATGCCCCACATGCAGCAGATCGAAACACCCGTTGGCCAGAGTTACCTGCTCCCCGGCCTTGCGCCAATTCGACACACGTTGCCGCAGTTGTTCGCGGGTTACGATCTTTTCGTTGGCTGATGTGCTCAATGGGTTCTTAACGTGGGCGCGTTCTGCTCGAGTGCGTGCAGCAACTCTTCCCTCGAGACAGTAGCCGTGCCGCGTTTCATGACGACGATACCACCGGCGTAGTTGGCGAGATGCGCGGCTTCTATGGTGGAAGCACCCGCACCAACCGCTGCGGTGAAGGTCGCGATCACAGTATCCCCCGCGCCCGTGACATCGGTTACCTGATCCGAGCCGTAAACCGGAATGTCCACGGGCTTCTGCCGATTACCGAAAGCCGCCATGCCGTCGCGGCCACGGGTAATAAAAGCGACTGCAATTTCATGTGCGACATGATTTGCGCACCGGAAGAGGCGAGTTTTGACCAATCCTGCCCGATGCGGACGCCCAAAGCTTCTTCCACTTCAGCCTCATTCGGCGTCGCAGCCGTCACTCCGGAAAATTGCAGCATACGATGACGAGAATCCAAAATGATAGGCAGTTTATCCAAACGGCCGCGTTCGCGAATCGCATTCAGAATGGCGGGAGTTGCGGCGCCATAGCCATAGTCCGAGACCAGCATGGCATCAGAGGCGCGTGCATACTCTTTCGCAGCCAGCACCAGTTCACGGCGAAGATGTGCGTTGGGCTCCGCTGCGGGCTCGCGGTCCAGGCGGACCACCTGCTGGCGCCAGGTGTGCGTCATGCCCGCCAGAATCCGGGTCTTGGTAACGGTGCTGTAGCTCTTATCTTTCAATACGCCGCTAACCGGGATCCGTTTATGACGAAATTCTTTGAGTGGTACGCGTCCGGCTTCATCATCGCCTACAACTCCGACGGGGAGGACATTCACTCCCAAATCAGCCAGATTATTTATTGCGTTGGCGCCGCCACCGGGTGTTATGCTGCGCTCGCGGTGCTGAAGGATCAGCACCGGGGCCTCGGCGAGACCCGGGAAATTTCTCCAAAAACAAATTCGTCAGCCACGTGATCGCCGATCACGGTCACTGTAACGTTGGGAAATGACTCTACGATCTTCCGCAGCCGGTCCGTCTCTTTGGGGATATGTTTGCTCATGATGTCACGCTGATTTTCTCACGTCCGTGCCTTCGTTCTTCTATCACGCTCAGCATGGTATCCACAACGTTAGCTGCGTCCAATATCTTCAATTTGACCGGAATTACCGATAAATGCTCCAAAGCCGGGCGGTGCGGGCCTAGATTGATCAGGTCTTTCTCAGTAGTGATGAAGCCGTTGGCCTCACTTTGCTGGCGCACTTCCAGCAATTCCTGGATATCTTTTTCTTCATAGGCGTGGTGATCGCGGTAAATGGCTTCGGCGGCCAGTTCGATTCCCGCAGTCCGCAACTGGGCAAAGAAATTTTCAGGCGGCCGGAATTCCGCAGAAATGCTACCGGCCTGGACAGGAACATTTGCAGTTCAATTGCCGGCGCACTTGCCATATCAACTTTCCATCCAGCGGGAATGAGTCTTTTGCTGCGCCACTCATCAGCGCAACCGCATCGGCCCGTTTGAGACCGCTTAGCGGTTCGCGAAGTCTGCCCGGCAGGCAGCAGGCGATCACGCGAGTCATCTGGAGTCACCAGAACAATATCGAAATCGCGATGCAGAGCACGGTGCTGGAACCCGTCGTCTAATAAATGAAAATTGGTCCCGAACTTTTTTTCCGCCGCTAAACCAGCCTGATAGCGATCTTCACCGACGATGACCGGCACGCTTGCCGGCGAGCAATCGAGTAGGGTTCGTCGCCGAAGTCATGAGACGACCCGGAAGAATTCACTTCCAAAACTCCTTTGGTTTTTCGGCCATAGCCCCGCGACAGAGACATCAAATTTAATATTTCTGGCCTTCAGCAACTCGCCCAGAGCAATGGTGAAGGGGGTTTTGCCGGAGCCTCCGACGGAAAGGTTGCCGATGCTAATCACGGCTCCCGAGAGGCAACGCGCCGGCAGGATATGGCGGGTGTATAGCGCGTTGCGCACGCTGACTCCAGTCGAAAAAATATGACTTAGCAAAGTGCTTGCGGGCAGACTCATCGAGATTTTCGTATCAGGCGCCGTTATGACGTATCACATGATGTTACTGAGCAAATTCAATTAATGCAGTAATTCCGCAATGACTGCCAGAGTCCTTTCGGTTGCGCCGGTTTGTGTCTCTAATACCTGAGTGGCGCGCTGGCCACAAGCTAAACGCCCGGGTTCGTCTGCCACCAGCCCCAGTAGATCTTTCTCCAGGTCAGCTGGATTCGTAGTCAGAAGCGCATCCTGCTTGCGGAACAACTCCACAATATCGCGGAAATTTTCTGTATGCTCACCTACCACGATAGCTGCTCCATAGCGGGCAGGCTCCAGAATATTATGCCCTCCTCGCGGCACCAGGCTTCCGCCCACAAACGCCACATCAGCCAGGGCATAAAGCGCGGAGAGTTCACCGATGGTATCCAACAGCAATATCGAACCTGCCATCCCGCCACCCGGCCATTGCGAACGACGAACAAAGCGAAGGTGTTGTTGTTCCAACAAGGCAGCAACTGAATCAAAGCGTTCTGGATGGCGCGGAGCCAACAACACGACTGCATGCGGATATTGCCTGAAATAACCTGGCAAAAACTGGGGCCAGCAAGGCTTCTTCGCCCTCGACAGTGCTGCCGCAAACCAGCACAGGCCCAGCGCCTTCCATCACCAACGTCATTTTCAGGTTCCGCGAGGATGGATGGCTCTGCAGGCTCAGGCGCATCAAATTTCAAATTCCCGCTGACTTGCACGCGATCTTCAGGAGCACCGATATCCAGCAGTCTGCGCTTGTCTTCTTCGGTTTGCGTTAGAAATAAATCAATATGCTGAAGAACGCGCTGCAAAAGTGATTTGAAACGGCGATATCCCGGCAACGAACGGTCCGATATTCGGGCATTGACCACTGCGATTTCGGCACTCGCATGCGCCAGCCTGAGAAATTGGGCCAGAACTCAGTCTCGGCCATAATCACCAATTTTGGCTTCAACGTTCTTAAATACGGACGGATGGCAAAGGCGAAGTCGAGGGGAAAATAGAAAACGTTCTGTTCGCCGAATCGTTCACGCGCAAGCTTCTGACCTGTATCGGTAGTGGTAGAAACGACTATGCGATTGCCGGGAAATTTTAAGCGTAGTTTTTCGATCAGACCGTTGACTGCAAGGACTTCTCCGACAGAAACGGCATGTATCCAAATTGTAGGCTGAACGGGTTGCTCTAATATGCGTCGTGGAACTTTGCCCCACCGCTCGCCGAATCCAGTGCGGTATTTCCCATGACGCAACATCTGCCAAAGCCAGAAGGGCATGGCCAGTACCATTGCAGCTGCCAGCAGCGCGCTATAAAGGAAATACATTCAGGAAGGACATTGTAAGGCCTCATTCACCCGCCTAAAGGACGAACAATCTTTCTCGCGCGTGGTGCAGTCGCCGCATCCTATAATCCATGTGCATGTTCCGACGCATATCTTTGGGATTGGCGGTCGTGTCTCTTTTTTCCTTGCTCGCCTGGGCGGGGAAGAACTTTGTCATGCCAACTCCCAAACCGGCGATAACCTATCCGGCCCATGATGCCCATACGGATGAAAAAGTCATAGTCGCTCTTGACCCTTACGACACGCCGGACAAAGCCAACATTTTTTCCGTCAAGTACAACGAGGTCGGCTACATGCCGATTTTCTTTGTGATCACCAATGACGGAGATGAGCCAATCTCTCTGAATAATCTCAAGGCAGAGCTGGTCACCACGGACCGCACCAAAATTTCTCCTGCGGACGAACAGGACCTGTACCGGCGCCTGGCACATCCGACAAAAAGCACTTCACCAATCCCGCTTCCGTATCCCCGCACCAAGATAAAAGGAACGGTGGACAGCAAAGCGCAGGATGAAATCCAGAACTCTCGTTTTGCGGCGCGCGCAGTCGAGCCTCATTCCACACAATCAGGGTTCATGTTCTTCGATGTTTCCGGTATCTCTTCACCACTCGCGGGGGCCCATTTCTATCTGAGCGGGGTGCACGATGGAAGAGGAAATGAATTGATGTATTTTGAAATCGCTCTGGAAAAATATCTAAGCGCGCCCACGAAATAGCCTGTTCCGGCCCTGGTTTTAAAATTTCTAATGGGCAAACCCGTCTCCACACAGCCCTATAATGCGGTACGCTAAAACGTACCCATGAATATTTCTCTCTCAGGCAAAGTAGCGTTGATTACAGGCGGCTCGCGCGGCATTGGCGCGGCGGCCGTACGTATGTTTGTGCAGGCTGGCGCGCGGGTGGTCTTTAACTACCAGAAGGCCAAAGGACCGGCGGAGCAGTTGGTTAAGGAACTCGGTGAGGAAAACTGCGCTGCGGTCGCTTGTGACCTGTCCGGCACTCAAACGGCAAAGGAATTAGTCGGTGCCGCGATCCAGCGTTTTGGGCGTCTCGATATACTGGTCGCCAACCACGGAGTATGGCCGCCGGAGGACGCCCCCATTGATCAAATGTCAGAAGAACAGTGGCGCAGCACCGTAGCCGTCAATCTGGACAGCGTGTTCTCACTGATCAAGCACTCTGTCGCGCAAATGAAAAAGCAGGGCAGGTCTGGTGGGGCGGCTGGACACATCGTGCTGGTAAGCTCAACCGCGGGACAGCGTGGCGAAGCTTTCCACTGCGATTACGCCGCAACCAAGGGCGCGATCATCAGCATGGTGAAAGGCCTGTCCACGGAACTGGCCTGCGATGGAATCTACGTAAACTGCGTGGCCCCCGGCTGGGTCGCTACGGACATGTCAGCCCCGGCATTAAATGATCCCAAAACGCGGGCCACGGTCCTCGCTAAAATCCCGTTGGGAAGAGTAGGCACGCCGGAAGAACTTGCGGCCCCTATCCTGTTCTTATGCACTCCACACGCCGGATTCATTACAGGAGAGATTTTCAACGTAAATGGGGGTGCAGTTTTGGTGGGGTAACGGGCCGCTAAGGGCAGATTGCCAGCATCTAAGTAATTGCAGGTAAAATAGCGTCCAGTTGGTACACCGCAAATGAGCCGAATATTTATTTTCATCCTTCTAATCGCCGCAGCGGTAGCGCAAACTGCGCCAGTTGCTAAACCCGCGGCCGCTCCCGAAGATGAAAATCGCGCAAAGCACGTGCCTTGATTGATCAGACAATCCAGGCACTTGGAGGGCAGGCTTATCTCGCCGCCAAGACCAAGGGCGAGGAGGGGCGTTACTTCACCTTCTATCATGGTGACAGCAAGGGCACGGGTATTCCGTTTGGTCTTTACACCAAGTTCCCCGATAAGCAACGGCTGGAAATTTTAAAGGTCAAGTCCTATCATTTTTTGTTGTTCTCGGTGGGCGGCATCGCCAGCAAAGACAAGAGCGATATCGTGGTGATTCACAACGCTGACAAGGCGTATGAAGTCACTTTCAAAGGCACGGCCAAGGAAGACCCTAAAATCACCAGCGCTTATATTCGGCGTCGTGAACATTCGCTGGACGCCGTCCTGCGCCACTGGATCAACGAACCCGGAGTTGCTTTCTTTTATGAAGGCCAGGCGGTGGCTTCAGAAAAGCCAGCCGAGCAGGTTTCCGTCACCAATGCCAAGAATGATTCAGTGACCCTATATCTCGACGTGAATACGCACTTGCCTATCAAGACCAGTTACACCTGGCGCGACCCCCAAGACAAAGAGCGCAATGTGGAAGAAGAAATCTTCGACAACTACAAGCCGGTGCAGGGGATTATGGCGCCGCACTCCGTCACTCGCTATTTGAATGGAGACATGTCTTATCAGCGGTTTCTCAATACGGTCACATTCAATACCGAGCTTCCCGATAATCTGTTCGAAGCCAACATCACCTACGAACCCTATAAAGGCTCCTCTTCGCGATAACAGCTGCGACCACGCCGTAGATAAAACCTACTTTCGGTTGCTTTACACAACGCAAAATTTTTGCTCTGATTCAACCCTCTGCTTAGACCATTTGATTCCACCGGCGCCAGTAGTATGCGTGACAGTCTGAATTTTTTGTTCTGGCTTAAACCGGGCTGTGAGTTCAACTCGTAATAGATGGCAAAAATTATGTCCGCGCATTTGAAAGGCGCGTTAACAGTAATCGCTTTACTCGGGATGTAGTTGCTTAAGAAGTTACCAGACGCACCATCGCCCCCCGGTTTGAGATCGTCTTTTCCCTCAAAGAGCGTAAATGCCAGATCGTCAAAACTAACGGGATAATTATTGGGGCTTCAAAGATAACTTCCTTGATGTTCACTTCAATCTTGGTCACAACTAAATCCATATAACTGCCATTGGAATACGTAAGTACAGAAGCAACGGGATCATCGCCCGGTTCATAGTCGATTGCTGTGGTCAGGAGTACATTAGCATCGCGGCGCTCGAGTGTTTGCCTTTTCTTCGGCTATTTTACTTAAATCTCTGTGAATTTTTGCATTCCATGCTGCAACGGCGGAGCAAACAGGATACCCACCGAAAATACTCGAAATCCACCCCCATTTCGATTGAAAGCCGCATAGCCCCAAAGCGCCATTAAGATACAAATCCAAGCGCGACTAATAACGATCCGCCTAAATAAATGTCTGGGGCAGGATCGATCAGGTATATACCCAGCCTGCTATTGCAACTGCCAATGCAAAGAAGTCGAGTGGTCGGGCCAGTATTTCAGACCTGGGTGATTCCGTGAAGGTGAATACGGAGAATTCTCTAGCAATAGCAGCCTACTTCGGGGTTATTGACAGAGTAAATAGTTGTCTGATCGTTCTGGAACGTTAGCTAGAATCCACGTACACCTCGCAATTCCCGAAGGTACTACTCTTATCGAAAATTGTGAAATGGACCGGAAACTAAACGAACTGGTGGGAACTCTCATGGTATAAGCGTACGCAGTTTTCCTTCCCCCATCGGCCCTCTGTAATGCGTCATATATGGATCACTACGAACCATTTCATTCCCTTACGAGACACTACGCGAAGACTTTCAGCGTTACGCGAAAGTATTGACGCCATACGCGATCAGCGAAGAAAGACAGTACCAAAGCAGAAAACAGAAACAGGCTGCCAACAGGAGCAACGTTAGGATCAGGGGCGAAATAAGCAGTACCGAAGAAACCCAAGAGCTCAAAAGGAGAATCCAGCAATAACAATAGAAATTTCCGGGTTCAAATGGTACTCACTGGCGGGAACTTATTGGCTTTATCGCGCCCGCCGTCTATGCGGGGATTGCCGCATGTCAATTGACGAAAATGAAAATAGCCACCGAAGCCTCTACAAAAGCCGCCAATAGCTGCCGTTGCGCTCGTTGAGGAAAACAAGCGGCAATTTACAAAAACTCTCACTCAAATAAGGCTCCAGACTACCGCTCAAACAAAATTCGGCTAAAGAGTCCTTGGCTGCCTTCAAGGGGCGGCCCAGCAACAAGTAACGGGACATAGAAAACCAACTCGGTAGCGCGATTGAGAATTGAGAATGCCACAGTGGTGATCCGATTCCACCCGGCACCTCTTCCGGTACTTCCATAATTACCTTTGATCTTGTCAATGAAGGAGGAACCGAAGCCACTGAAGTTACAGAGAGCGGACTCGAAAACGGAAAATTTGATAAAGCAGTGTCTGACCAACAAAATTTTGGGGAAACTGCGCGTGTCCCGAAACCGATCCGTTGGGTTTCTATATCGCCGCTCATGATAAGAAGCATTACAGCATCCACACCGATAACTGGGTTAAGATTCGGGACGGAACAAACCAAGAATGGTATGGTTGGAAGAGATTTACCTATAAAACGATATACGGGGGACTTGGAAGTGAATGCATACTGGCCAAAGGTGGAAAGGGCGGGCCTCACATAACCAAGTGTCTGTCTTCCAGACCCTAGCCCCGTCACGACTATAGCCAAACCGATCCATAGAACCCTTTTCAATCAACCACACCCTTTTCTTGCTAAAGGCTTGACCCAACAAGAGTTCATTGACCATTCGTTACAATTCTTGGGCAGAACCGTAAATTGTTGGGCAGGTTACTCTTATTGGGCAAAGCCACAGGGTGTGGCTAATTTGCCACAGCCGAGGTTATGAAAGTAAGGTTACTCTATCTTCAAGCCAAGAACACCCAAAGTCCTGCCAGCTTGAAAACCGAGCAAACAATTCGGTCGTCCGTGGAGTGCAAAGGAATTGGGCTGCACAGTGGCGCGCCGGTTCGTCTGCGCCTTCTACCTGCTTCTCCGGGGTCAGGGGTTGTGTTTCGCCGCACTGATCTGGATGACTTCGAAGTTGAAGCGACTGGACGCAATGTGGCCCGGGTCAGCTATGCCACCAGCTTGATGAAAAAAGGCGTGCTGATTTCCACTACCGAGCATTTGCTTTCTGCGCTCATCGGTTGTGGCGTTGATAACGCAATCGTAGAACTCGACAATCTTGAGCTACCCATCCTCGACGGCAGCGCCAAGCCGTTTGTGGAATTGATTCGTGCTGCCGGTGTACGGAAGCAGCGTCGCCCGCGCACTTATCTGCGCATCCTTAAGGGACTCGAATTGCGCGAAGGCGACAAGTTCATTGGTGTTTATCCGGCGGAAACTTATTCGGTGCAGTACACCATCAATTTTCCTCATCCGTTGATTGGCAAAGAAACCTTCCGTGTTGATCTTGCTGACGGCAACTATCTCCGGGAAATTGCTCCAGCGCGGACCTTCGGCTCACGCGAAGAAGAACAGGTCATGCGGAATATGGGCTTGATACGCGGTGCGTCGAGTGAGAATTGCATCGTCCTGACAAAAGACGGGATTGAAAATCCGCCGCTGCGCTATGCCGACGAGTTTGTTCGCCACAAGGTGCTGGACCTGATCGGAGACCTGGCGCTTCTGGGCAAACAAATCCTGGGAAATGTGGTGGCGGACCGCGCTGGACATGCCATGCACACAGCCCTGGTTTCCCGCCTGCTGCGCGACCGGAGCCTGTGGGAAGAAACTACGGTGGAAGAAGAATCCACTGTGGCACCAATGGCAACGACAATGTCCGCCGGGCAGTCTCTCTAACTAGAAACCACTCTGATTAGGAAGCTTTCGCGCTCTTATGGCGCTTACCGGGAACTGATTCTTCCAGCAGTCTTTGCAACTCAGCGCGTGCGCTGGCGGTAACCATTGCGGCATGACTTTTGGCGGAGCGCTGGTACTCCGGCGTCAATTCTGCAACACGAATTGCCAATAAAGGAGCATCCTGCTCCAACATGCGCACCAGCCGTTGTGCTCTTTCAATCTGAACTTCAATAGGAAGCATGGACCTCACCCTGGAATGAATTCTACTCTAGAGTGCAGTCAGAAGGGTTCTCCACAAGTTTCAAGCTGGATACGCCCTTCAATGGGCGAAACGTTTCGCATCAGGAAGTGGATCACCCGCAGAATTTCTTCCTCCAGCCACTGGTCGAGTAATTCTCCGGATGTCCTTAGACATTCCTGTGAAGCGGACCCCGGCGCGGCCGTTGCCATCCACCCAAACCAATTCGGCTTTGGCTTCCAAGGTCCACGGCTATCAGGAAGAGACAGGGACAGTTTGGCGCTTACGCCTTGGGACAACGGGGCTACCGCCCGAATCGCCATACCACCTTCGCTGACGTTCGTAGTCCTTGCCCTGATTTCGTGATTTTGCCCGAATCTCAAAATGACTTCTAACTCGACCGGATAGCGGAAGTAGCGCCTGCGCTCACGCACCATCAAACCCAATCCGGCGCTCAAGCAGCGCATGGCACTCAGCGGCCGTGACCGGTTTCTGCATCACGAAGGTCGCGCCTAGTTCGAAAGCCTGATGGGTGGTGGTCGTGCCATTCAATATGGCAAAGGCGATTGAACTGCGATTGCTGGGACTTTTTCGCAAATCCTGCAATACATCCAGCCCATCTTGCAGGTCATCACAATCCACGATCACCGCGTCAAATTTCTCGGAAAGAAGAATTTCCGTGCCCGATCGCGCCCCACGGCAGATTTCGACATCAATCGAGAGCTTGGCCAGGGTCTGCTGCAAAACATGAATCACATCTATATCGCGACTAAGCAGGAGGGATTCCAGAGGCATGGCAGTCTCGATGGTAGTATCGGCATCGGAGGGGCGAGGGCACGAAGGTATCGGATTTCAGTTGAGGTAGAGCAAAATGAAATTCTGTATGCCGCCAGTGCAAGAATGGGAGACATTGCCTTCTCTCAATTGGTCTGCCAACTCACCTGATGCGCAAAACCGCCTATCTTTCGCTCGGTTCGAACCTCGGAAATCGCAGCGCCAATCTGGAGAATGCGATTTCGAAGTTGACCAATTGGGAAAGTGGTTGCCGTGTCTTCATTTTATGAAACCGAGCCGGTGGAAGTTACCACCCAGCCGTGGTTCTTGAACTGTGCGGTAAAGTTGGAAACGGAGAAAATGCCCAAGCAATTGCTTAAGGGGATTTTGGACGTAGAGCAAGAGATGGGCCGTAGGCGCACCCAGAACAAGGGTCCGCGAAACATAGACATTGATATTTTGCTGTTCGCGAATTCGATCGTCGAGACCAAGGGGTTGACCATTCCCCATCCAGCGTTGCATGAACGCCGCTTCGTGCTTCAGCCACTGGTGGAGATCGCGCCGGAGATGCGGCACCCGTGTGTTCAAGAAAACTATCCGTGAAATGCTGGATGCATTGCCTGCTGGACAGGCAGTGCGCAAATAAAAAAGCTTAAGGGGTGATGATCCGGCTGCCGGCTTCTTCCGGCACACCTGTAGAAGCAGGCTTTTCTGGAAATTGTACAAACAGGAAGTCAATAAACGCTCGCGACTTGGGCCGTCCAGAAGTCTTTCCATAAGCCAT
>CAWBXL010000260.1:0-42902 GCA_963792305.1 uncultured Acidobacteriaceae bacterium
GGGACGCTCAGCACAGGTTCGAACATCATGGCGTTCGGGACCGTGCAGGTTGGCAACAACCAGAAGCAGACTGCCACGATCACCAATTCCGGCGGTTCCAGCGTGAACATCAATAGCGCAACCATCACGGGAACAGGTTTCAGTTTGAGTGGCATCACGACTCCGTTGACTCTGACAGCAGGACAGAGCACAACTTTCAGCGTCACATTTGCACCAACCACGACTGCCAATGCGTCCGGTACAGTCACGGTTGGATCGAATGCAGCCGGATCGCCGTTGACATGGACACTCTCCGGGAGTGGTGTGACTGCGGGAGCTTTGACTCCCAGTCCTTCGAGCCTGAGCTTCGCCACGGTCCAAACCAACACCAATAAGTCAATTGCGGAAACTCTGACCAACTCCGGTGGTATCTCCGTCCACATCAGCCAGATCACCGCCACGGGCGCGTACAGCGTCACCGGCGCAACTCTGCCGATCACATTGGCTGCGGGCGCAAGCACGACTTTCAACGTGCTGTTTGCTCCGACAACAAGCGGAGCAGCGAATTCATCGCTGACCGTTACCAGCGACGCTTCCAATCCGTCGCTCGCAATTCCCTTGTCTGGCACAGGAGCAACGCCGGGCTCACTCAGCGCGAGCACTTCACCGTTGAGCTTCGGAAGTATTACCGTAGGACAGAGCAAGACGCTGTCGGAGACGATTACTAATAATGGCGGGATGTCAGTTACAGTTTCGCAAGCCGCTGCAACTGGCACGGGCTATAGCGTAAGCGGCGCCACTTTGCCGTTCACCCTGGAGCGGCCGCAAGCAAATCATTCAACGTTGTATTTGCTCCGACAACCGCTGGTACACCGACGGGGACGTTGACCGTCACCAGCGATGCTTCCAATCCGTCGCTGACTGTTCCTTGTCGGGAACGGCGGCCTCGGTGGGAGCGCTGACAGCAACCACTTCTCCACTGACTTTTGCCAGCACAACCGTTCGCCAGAGCGGAACACTCTGCGGAAACCATCACCAACTCCGGCGGATCTACAGTGACTGTTTCACAAGTTTCCGCCACTGGTACGGGATTTAGCGTGAATGGAGTCACCACGCCGTTCACCCTGGCCGCGGGCGCGAGCAAATCATTCAATGTTGTATTTGCTCCAGCATCTGCGGGTTCACCAACTGGAACGTTGACCGTCACCAGCGATGCTTCCAATCCGTCGCTTACTGTTTCCTTGTCAGGAACGGCCGCCTCGGTGGGAGCGCTGACAGCAACCACTTCTCCACTGACTTTTGCCAGCACAACCGTTGGCCAGAGCAACACTCTGTCGGAAACCATCACCAACTCCGGTGGATCTACAGTGACTGTTTCACAAGTTTCCGCCATTGGTACGGGATTTAGCGTGAATGGAGTTACCACACCGTTCACCCTGGCCGCCGGGCGCGAGCAAATCATTCAATGTTGTATTTGCTCCAGCATCTGCGGGCTCACCGACTGGAACGTTGACCGTCACCAGCAATGCTTCCAATCCTTCACTGACTGTTTCGCTGTCGGGAACTTCCACGACGGCCGGAACACTAACGGCCACGACTTCTCCACTGGGTTTTGGCAGCGTCACGGTGAACCAGAGCAAGACTTTATCGGAAACCATTACCAACACTGGCGGGTCCTCCGTCACGCTTTCGCAAGCCAGCGCGACCGGCACGGGTTATAGCGTGAATGGCCCGACGCTGCCGTTGACTTTGGCAGCCGGCGCCAGCACATCGTTCAACGTGGTGTTTGCTCCGACAACCGCGGGCAGCCCGACTGGAACGCTAACCATAACCAGCAATGCTTCCAATCCCTCGCTGACTGTCTCGCTAACTGGAACCGCGCCTTCACTGGGAACGATCAGCGCCAACCCAACTAGTCTTAGCTTCGGCAGTGTGCAAGTGGGTAACAGCAGCACCAAATCCGAAGTGCTGAGCAACACCGGTGGATCTGCAATCACAGTTTCGCAGGTGGCAGTGACCGGCACGGGTTATGGTATCAGTGGAGTCACTGTGCCCTTCACCATCAACGCTGGACAGAGCTTCACCTTCAGCGTGAGCTTTGCACCGCAGGCTGCGGGAAGTCCGACCGGCAGTATTTCGGTCGTCTCCAATGCTTCAAACACTCTGCCGTCAATTAGCTTGTCAGGTACGGGCGCAGCAGTAGGCACTTTCGGGGTTTCTCCAACTAGCTTTGGATTTGGCAGCGTAACCGTCGGCCAGAGCAAAAACATGACGGCAACGCTCAGCGCTTCCGGTGCAAGCGTCACTGTCACAGCCGCTTCCGTGAATAGCGCGGAATTTACGCTTACGGGGCCAGCGCTTCCGATCACCATCGCAGCTGGGCAAACTGCAACGTTCACCCTGACCTTCACTCCGCAAGCGAGTGGATCAGCTTCGGCCATGGTGTCCTTCTCTACCAATGCACCTAGTTCACCGCTGACGGAAAATTTGACAGGAACAGGAGTTGCCGCGCCTCAGCATCACGTCAGCCTCACCTGGTCTGCCAGCACATCAACCGTCTCGGGATACAACGTCTATCGCAGCGCAACATCCGGCAGCGGGTACGTAAAACTCAACTCATCGCTGAATGTAAGCACCGCATACACCGACAATTCCGTAATCGCGGGAAGTACATACTTCTACGTTACGACGGCCGTGGACTCGAGCGGCATGGAAAGCAGCTTCTCGAACCAGGTGCAGGCAGTAATTCCAACACCGTAGCACAAACAAAAGGCGAGGCCATATGGGCCTCGCCTTTTACTCGCACCACAAATCATGCAGAAATCGAATCAGTCTACCCTGTGGAAAAGTAGCTCCTTTAGGAACGATGGGACGTACCAGCAAACGCGATCAAAGGAATATCGGGTAAATGTGCAACTTCCAAAACTAAAATCCATTGGCTATTTTAGGTAGTGCCGCCGACAACCATAAGTTATTTATTTTAAATCACTTAAGGCCAAACCACATTATTCTCAAAATGGCCTGCCAAGCGGCAAATCAGACATGCTTTCCAAGTGTTTTCTTTTCTTATTACTACACAGAACCCCTCGGAGAAAGATGTACTACCGTGATGTAGCCTGCCATTTAGAAAAGCCTGTACAATCTGCCCACTTGTCGAGAACAACTTTTGTTTTTTGAAATTGCTTTAATGCTTCGGTATTGAGGAATCAGCACTTAGGGGTTGGTTACTTACCTAAGTGGTAGTCCTGATTTCTGGGCCAACATGCATTTTGGGACTCTGGAAGGATTCTGGTCCCGTTTAGATAATTGTAAGTGATGCGAGACAAAATGACTCCCCCACGCCACTGGCAAAGAGCCGCCATTGCCGTTCTCATGATTGCTGCAGCCCTCACGTTGTCCGGCTGCAACATGATGCAATCCAGCAAACCCAGCACAAATAATGGAACGGGAACTCAAGCCTCAACTCACGTGGGCCTTAGCGCCTCTAGTTTGAGTTTTGGCAGCGTGGCCGTGGGAAGCACCAAGACCATGCACATCTCGCTGACCAATTCTACGGCTGCGGGTGGCGCGAACGTCACCGTATCGCAAGTCAAAACAACTGGAACTGGGTTCTCTACAACCAACACATCGTCTGTAGATTTGGCCCCAGGTCAGAGCACTGATATCGCAATCTCATTCAAGCCAACGGTAGCGGGTAGCGCTTCCGGAAACCTGACGATTGACGTAGTAGGAGCGAATGATCCGGCAACTGTACCGCTGGATGGCAGCGGAACTACCTCTACTGCCAGCGGTCAGCTTTCAGTAACGCCTGCACAAATATCATTCGGCAGTGTGAACATTGGCAGTAGCGAGAACATGAGTGGCACGATCCAAGCCACGAATGCAGACGTTACGATCTCATCCGCGGCCTGGAATGGTACAGGATATTCAATCAGCGGCATCACTTTCCCGGTGACGGTGAAAGCAGGCAGCAGCAAGTCCTTTACAGTTACTTTCGCACCGCAGAGTGCGGGAGCTGCCAACGGACAGATTTCGCTGAGCAGCAATGCGGCAAATTCACCTTCCACGGAAACATTTAATGGTACCGGCATGCAGGTGGCACAGCAACACATTGTGAGCCTCAGCTGGACCGCGAGCACTTCAACGGTAACGGGATACAACGTATACCGAGGAAACCAATCCGGCGGGCCTTACGCGCGATTAAACTCGGCATTGCGCACAACTGCGAGTTATGCCGACAATACGGTACAGTCCGGCCATGTTTATTTCTATGTGGCTACAGCTGTGGATGCAAATTCTCAAGAGAGCGCGTACTCAGGCGAAGCCGCGGCCGCGGTTCCAACTCCGTAGCAACTGAAACCTAGGCAAAAGTTTCGGCGTCCCTAAACCGGACGCCTTTACTGTCCTTCTCCGAAATAATCAATCCTTCATTTGCTTGCCATTTGATTGCCAGGTCCACATCGTTCCAAATAATGGTTCGTTCGGATTGTGGCGCATAGAAGTCAGTGGCCTTGTAATGCACGTGAGCACCAGCGGAGAGGACCTGGAATCCATGCGCGAATCCAGACGGTATCCATAAGATTTGCTGATGCTCCCCCGACAAAGAAATACCAAACCATTTGCCAAAGGTGGGCGAACTGCGGCGCAGGTCCGCCGCAACATCAAAAATTTCGCCGGTAATCACCCGGACTAATTTGCTCTGAGGAGAATTGACTTGATAGTGCAGGCCGCGCACCACGTTATGCCGTGAGTAAGAGTGATTGTCCTGAACGAATCGCGCATCAATCCCAATTGCGGCCATGCTGCGCTGGTTATAACTTTCCAGAAAAAAACCTCGATCATCCTCAAAAACTCTGGGCTCAAGGACAAGAACACCCGGAAGAGAAGTCTCGATTACTTTTAATTCGTGGTTAGTGGGCACGTTTAGAACACGCGCTCCCGCAAGAGCTGCCGGAGATAGTCCCCATAACCATTGCTATTCATCGTGGACGCTAAAGTCGCCAGATCCTCGGCAGTGATGTAGCCGCAGCGATAAGCAATTTCCTCGGGACAAGCCACTTTGAGGCCCTGCCGGGTTTCGATCGTTTGAATGAACAGTGAAGCTTCCAGAATGGTTTGGTGGGTGCCAGTGTCAAGCCATGCCATCCCGCGTCCGAGAACTACAACTTGCAGTTGTCCCCGCTTCAAATACTCCTTGTTAACGTCGGTAATTTCGAGTTCGCCACGCCTGGAAGGTTTGAGTGAGCGTGCGATTTCAACTACCTGGTTGTCGTAAAAATACAAACCGGTCGCTGCATACCGTGACTTTGGATTTTTCGGCTTCTCTTCCAGCCCAAGCACCTTCCCTGAGGGATCAAATTCGACCACGCCATACCGCCCGGGATCATTGACCGCATAAGCAAAAATTTGCCCGCCTTGTTTCGATTTAGCGGCCTCAGCCACATGTTTCGCAAAATCATGGCCATAGAAAATATTGTCGCCCAGTATCAGTGCACAGGGTGATGAGCCGATGAATTTCTCTCCTACGAGAAAAGCCTGAGCAATGCCTTCTGGTTTGTCCTGAACTGCATATTGCAAACTAATTCCCCACCGATGCCCATCACCTAACAGCTGCTCAAACCTGGGCACATCCTGCGGCGTGGAAATGATCAGAATGTCCCGTATCCCCCCCAGCATAAGCGCGCTGAGCGAGTAATAGATCATCGGTTTGTCGTAAACCGGCAGCAGGCTCTTGCATACCGCATGGGTCACGGGATACAGGCGCGTGCCCGAACCTCCGGCCAGAATGATGCCTTTGAATTGAGACGGCAGTTTAGGGTTTGCAGAAGGCATTGTTTTGTTTCTAAAGCTCACTCACTTGCTCGAATATTGCCGCTCGATCCATTCACGATACTGCCCGCTGGTGACCCCACGGGTCCATTCCTCATTCGCCAGGTACCACTGCACTGTATTGCGAATTCCTGATTCGAACGATTCACACGGCTTCCAGCCAAGGTCACGTTTAATCTTGCATGTGTCCATCGCATAGCGGCGGTCATGGCCGGGCCGATCTTTGACGAAAGTAATTAAGTTACGATGCGGGACTATAGGATCATCCGGACGCAATTCATCCAGAATGTCACAAATCATTTTTACGATTTCCAGGTTGGGCTTTTCCGCCTGCCCCCCGATATTGTAAGTCTCGCCCACTACTCCCTTCGCCAGGACAGTGCGAATCGCTTCGCAATGGTCCGACACAAATAACCAATCCCGTACATTTCTGCCGTCTCCATAAACGGGAAGCGGCTTTCCCGCCATGGCATTTAGGATCATTAACGGAATCAGCTTCTCCGGGAACTGATAAGGCCCATAATTATTGGAGCAATTGGTAGTGAGTGTGGGCAGGCCGTAAGTGTGATGGTAGGCCCGAACCAGATGATCGGAAGCCGCCTTGGAGGCCGCATACGGGCTGTTTGGCGCATATGCCGTGAGTTCGGAGAAAGCAGGACTGTCGGGCTCTAGAGAGCCGAAAACTTCATCCGTCGAAACGTGCAGAAAGCGAAATGCATTCTTTTCTTCCGTAGACAGGCCGGTCCAATACGACCGTGTTTCTTCCAGTAAGTTGAAGGTCCCATTCACATTGGTCCGGATGAAATCATCGGGATCATGAATAGAACGATCTACGTGGCTTTCAGCTGCAAGATGGACAATGGCTCGCGGCCGGTGATGGGCCAAGGACCGGCCAACTAGTTCGCGGTCCCCAATGTCCCCGTGAATGAAGGTGTAGTGCGGATCACGGAACACTTCGTTCAAGTTTGCCGGGTTCCCGGCATAGGTTAACTTGTCAAGATTTACCACCGCGCCGGGCTCATGAGACAACCACTGCAAAATGAAATTCGAGCCGATGAAACCGGCGCCGCCCGTGACCAGAATTGGGGTTTCTTGCCTGAACATCAATCAGAAGATTATCAGAAGCCGGGGCCGGCGTTCCTACTTGTCTTTAGAGGTTGCCTTATCCACTCGCTCCTCAAGCAGAAGCCTTCGCAATGTGCGCAAGTCATTCAGCAGACGGCAGCTACTTTTGATGTGCTGTTCCAGCTTTTCCAGCTTAAAAGATACCAGCCTCAGTGCCTCGAGGCGGCGAGGATACTTGAGGTCTCCAACCGCCTTGATATCCCATTCAATCTCGTTTTTGGCATCGAGCACTGCCTGGGACAATAAGTTCAGATATTCATGGGCGCCTTCGACACTATCGAACGGAGTCTCGCTTCGGTCCTTCATAGGCCGGTCCTATGCCTCACTCGCCTTACAGCAATCTTAGGATTGCGGAACACTCTTCGCGCCTAGCCTGCCTTCCGCCTTCTGGAGCACCCAGACGATGCCCCACAAACCGGCAAAGGACAATGCAAAAAATACGATCCCACCCTGGTGATGCAGCCTGCCTATCAGAAAGGATGGGTCTACGTACATCCCCAGTGTGGTTAGTGTAAATATCCGCAAGGCATTCTTAATAATTGTAAGCGGAATGAGGAGGGCAAGCAGGGCAACTTTGGACCACATGTTGGTCAGAAACAAGTGCCCAAGCACGAGCCCTGCCAGTACCAGGACCAGGCTGGAACGGATGCCACTGCATTCTTGGGCGATTTCGATAGTCACGGTAGGGAGCATGATAACTACGCCTGTCCGAGAAAACGGAATGTTGGCCACGGTAAAGAACCAGTCTGTGACCAGCGCAGAACCGTATTGCAAGAAAACGATGACCCGGTTTCGCAGCACGTCGGGCCACGGCGCCATCAAAACCAAGAAGAAAAGTGGAAAGACGGCAACGCGGAAAGACTCAAGACCGAAGCAAAACAGGAAAGCGGAGATACAACATCCCGCGAAGAGCACAATTGAAAGACACAAATAAATACTTGGATCTATGGCTGCGGCGCGGCCCGAAACAACTACAAATACTCCCATGCATGCCAAGTAAAGCACCATACCCAAGGCACTATAAGCGACCTTGTGCAGCACTCTTTTCCGCTCTACATAGAAAAGCAATGCGCTGACCGGTGGAACTACGAGGATCTGAGCGTATTGATCAGTCCAAAACGAAGATCCCACCACGATCCCCAAAGGACGATGGAACACGGCTATGGCCATAGCCGTTAAACCCAGGAGACAACCATGCCGCCCATTCATCCATTCTTGTAGTTTTAGGGCCATTGCAACTATGCGATTAACTTTGCTTGCTGCCAGAAGATATCTGGCCCTCGGCTGGCTGGCTTGTGGGGGCGTTTGCTTCGCTTGCGATATTCCCTTTCGTCTGCCGCAGGGTCACGATCTTATTAGTTTACACTTCTCGATCGGTATGGCGGGTTATCTCCAAATGGATTCTCTCTCTTTCCATTTAGTATGAATTTCAGTGGTCTCGTGGACCGAAGCTGGGGTGGTGGTTGGGTCACTACCCGTTATGGCCGGGGTTGGCTGTTGCGGATTTGTGAGTTTCTGGTATGCCCCCAAAAGGTTTGGGACCGAGTAGTCCCATGCCAACTCACTGCAAATTCTCTGATACCCACTTTCCCCCATAGACTTTCTCAAGGCTGGGTCATCCATGAGTTTCGCGATATGAATGGCAAAATCAGCTTCATTGTTGGGACATGCGTATATCGCCGCAGGCCCTGCGCTAAATCGGGTTTCCGGCAGGTCAAATGCCACTACAGGCTTCGCCCGGCACATATATTCCATCACTTTTATGAAGGTCGAGCGGTCATTGTAGTTGTTCGACGGCTCAGGTGCGGCGCATATGTCAGCAGTTGATAAATAACTGGCATACAAAGCTGGGTCGATTACCCAACCCGCAAACCATATAAACTCGTCCAATTGTAGTTCGTGCACAAGAGATTTGATCTCTTGCAACGCGTCGCCGTCACCCAGTATGGCGCAATAAAAATCTTCCCGGCCCAACTTATAACGCAAGCTGTGCAAAGCTCTGCACAAGAAATCGACTCCGTCCTGGGACCCAGTTATACCCGCATACAAAATGATATTCCGGGATTTGCTTCGCAGCGTGGGCTCAATGGCAACCGTCTTAAGATTCTCCAAGTCTGGACCATTCCGAACTACTGTAATCTTCGAGGGATCCAAGCCGCCACGCTTCGTAGCGATCTGTCGATAAGATTCATTCGTGACAATTACCTGATCGGCAAGTCTGTAGGAAAGTTTCTCTAGAAAAAACAGAATATTAGAAACACTTTCAGACCTTTCACGAAATCTCGCCTGATAGAGTTCGGGACAAATATCGTGCTGATCGTAGATGATCAGTTTTCCAAACATCTTGTAGATAGCGACGACCAATATGATGCAATCTGGGGGATTTGCAATTTGGATAATATCGAATCCATCTGCGAAGAATATGATCGCGGTGAGTATTGCAATCGCCAGCATGGCGTAGGTGTATTCAAATAGGTATCCAACAGGCACGCCGGGAACTGGCGCCAGCGGGAACTGATATACCTTGGCGCCATCTACTAATTCTCGCCAGGCCCGAAAGGGCCAGCTGGGACTAATCACAGAAACTTGATAACCCGCCTTCAATAAAGCTTTCGCTTCTCTGCGGACTCGCGGGTCCCGCCGAAAAGGACAATTCTCAACGATCATCAAAACACGATTTCCGTCTCGATTGTGAGGTTCCAAAGGCTTGGCACTGCGTTCTTGGCTAGAAGTACTCACTGGTTATATCAATTTCTACAGATGCGAGAATTGGTTCAGAAAATGAATTTACTGTGAAAATTTTGCGAGGCCAGCGATTTCTTCGCTAGCGCTTAATGGTGACATACAACAACCACAACCTTTGTCACTCTTTGTCAACCTAGTGTAAAAAGGAACCTGATTTATCAACAAAAGCCCATGTCTTTTGGGTAATCGGCGTTATCTGGGTAATACTATTGGTTGATCTCAAACTTGTATTGCTGACCCAAGGCCATCATTTTGAACAAATTAAAGATGCCTAGCTCGTCACTGTACGAACCGCAGGGTGGAATATACGATCAAAAGTTGGAGTTAATCTCTTCATGTCCGACTCTACTAAGCACTCCTAGAATCCTCTCGACTGGATCCAATCGCATTTCATGACTGATCAGCGCTTTGACATAGTAGTAATTGGTGGCGGCATTGTTGGACTGGCAACAGCATTGCACTTTACGCGCAATCTTCCAAAGCTCCGCCTACTTTTGGTAGAAAAAGAAGACAAGGTCGGCCAACATCAAAGCAGTCACAATAGCGGGGTGATCCATTCCGGAATCTACTACAAACCTGGCTCATTGAAGGCGCGCCTGTGTGTGGAAGGTTCAAAAGCGATGCTGGAGTTTTGCCGCGAACACAACATCACTCACAAAGTCACGGGGAAGGTGATCGTTGCTACCAGTGCGGAAGAGTTCCCTCGTCTCCAGACATTACTCGAACGCGGGCACGCGAATGGTCTTGAAGGGCTGCGGGAACTGGGCCCAGAGCGAATTCGGGAATTAGAACCTCACTGCACCGGCTTGCGCGGAGTACATGTACCCAGCACAGGCATAGCCGACTATCCCGCTGTCTGTGCCAAATATGCTGAGCTTATTGCGGTGCAAGGTGGTGTAGTGAAGACGGCGACAAAAGTCAGCGGGTTGACGCATCGCGATGGCGAGACGGTTGTCGAAACCAGCCAAGGAACCTTTGCAACCAAGTACGTGATCAATTGTGCGGGCCTGCACAGTGACCGCATCAGCCGGTTGGCGGGGCAGAAATCCGAAGTCAAAATTATTCCTTTTCGCGGCGAATACTATGATCTCGTACCGGGAAAGGAATATCTTGTGAAGACTTTAATCTATCCGGTTCCCGATCCGCGATTTCCCTTCCTCGGGGTACACTTCACCCAACGGATCCACGGCGGGGTGGATGCCGGTCCCAACGCAGTATTGGCCTTGAAGCGTGAGGGCTACCGCTGGACTGACATAAGCTTGAAAGACGTAGCCGATATCGTTCGATATCCGGGATTCTGGCGCATGGCGGGAAAGTATTGGCGCAACGGGGCGGAAGAGGTTTACCGGTCTCTGAGCAAACAGGCGTTCGTAAAAGCTTTGCAGCGGCTCATACCAGAGATCACTGGAGCTGATTTGGTTGCGGATGGATCCGGTGTGCGGGCGCAAGCGGTCCGCGGAGATGGCTCTTTAGTGGATGACTTTTACTTTGTACGCGCTGCCAACGTGCTGAACGTCGGCAACGTTCCTTCCCCGGCAGCGACCGCTTCTCTCTCCATCGGCCGGGAGATCATGCAGATGGCCGAGAAAGAATTCGGTCTTCGGCGCAACTGATTCACGAAGGATTACAATCCTGGTCCCGCCTCACAACTAGCCAGGCGAAAGCGAAAGCTCCGGGACTTTTTTAGAACTACCCTCCTCGGCGCTAAACCGTCGCCGCAATTTCAAAAATGGCCTCTCTATGGCGTAGTAAGAGACGATCGCAGCCAGAAAAGCCAGCACCACATTGAGCGGGAAGGTCGTCGCCCAAGAGTGAGTTTGAGGATTTGCGAATGGCATTTCCCAGATGTATAGGCTGTAGCTGAGCGTACCAACCCAAGCTACAAAGGCAAAATTAAAAATTCTTGGCTGGGTGACAATTGCGTTCTGGATACAGAGCGCGATCAAAATATTAAATACCGTGATTGCGGCATGCGATAAGAGCTGAGGCAGGAAAAAAAACCTCATGTGATGCTGGTCTGGGAGTATGAACGTCACGGGGATTGCCAAGGCGAACGCCCAGATTGCCGGAAATCCTTTCCATCTGAAAAATCTGTCGTATTGCCGTAACTCGTTTTGATAGAGAGAAAGCAGGCAACCGAAAGCCAGTGAGTCCGCGACTGAGGGAAGAAAAAATGCGGCGCCGTAATACATCCCCTTTTTTGTAAGTACAAAACGACAGATCGGTGACAGCAAGATAGTGATAAAAGCAAACCGCTTCGGAGAAAAAAATCCGAAGGTCAGGATCATGGGCCAGACAAAATAAAACTGCTCCTCCACTGATAACGACCAGAGATGGCTCAAGGACCATGGGAGTTTCACGTAGGAGGACAGATATGCAAAAGCTACCAGTAACTGCCGGTGGGTAAAATATTTGTGAAACACCACCGTGATGAAAATCAGATAAAGATAGGCAACGGGTAAAAGGCGATAGGCCCGCCGCATGTAAAACTGTTTAAGGTTAATCGTGCCTGTCTTTTTTCGTTCGCTAGTCAGGAGCGTGGTTATCAGGAAGCCGGAAATGACAAAGAAAATACACACGCCAAAGTGTGCATACGCGTCGGTCAACCAACTCTTCTGGAAAGGCGCACCATTACTGGATGCAAAATGCCCTATCATCACAAGGAAGATTGAAAGTGCCCGAAGGCCATCAAGTGACGGGATGCGAGAAGACGAGGATGTATCTTTCATTTAGAAACTTTCAGCTGCTCAAAAACCAGCAAGCATGTCGTTGATTTACTTCCGGGGGATAGCATTTAAAACCCGGGCGCCGTTTTCGGCAGAATGTGCGAACCAGCACCCGGTATCACTTTATCTAAGGACCATTTCCTTACTCGATCGCATGCCCTCCCTCAAGCATACGGAAGGCAGGAGCCACGCTTCCAGCGGCACGGAAGGCGACTATCTGCATGACCCACGCGCCTGAACTGATAGTAGCAGTGGCACTGTAATTCCCCGTCACTGTCACAACTTTATCCTCAGCGATATCGGAATCCGGAGTGGTAATAACACGTGAGGTAAAGCCGGTTCCCGGTCCGTTAGTTGTGGTTGCCACCGTATTCGCTGCAAACAAAAGATCCGTTGCATTCGTGGTGGTTACCGTCCCACTACTGCTGGTTGCGCTATTGCCCACCGCGCCCCCGGTAACGTCAATCGGGGTAACGGCATCGATGCCGCTATATTCCAGAATGCGAACATCTGGAAACGCTGCGGCAGGGGAGAATGTAACTGTCACTTTGTTCACTCCGGCGGCAGAAGCAACAATGTTCTTGGCGTAGTAGATCGATTGTCCTTCGTTGGAACCGATGGTTGGACCGACGGCCCGTGCATAAAGGTTACCCGCAGTATCGGTAACCGTACTGACCCCAGCCGTGGTGTTGTTCCAACCCACTACAACTACATTCAAGTCGCCGATGTGTTGTGCGGCCGTGTAAGTCACAGTGACCGTCGTTGATGACGCAGACTGCGGCGTAGCGGAGTTCTGCTGAATAAAAGTTGGGGTTGTAGGCGGTGGAGGCGCAGAACCAGTGGTGGCGCTCGCAATATTAGAATACTGACTTAAGTTCCCCACTGCATCAGTTGCACGTACTCGATACTGATAGGTGGTAGAAGCGGCGAGCCCGGTATCGCCGAAATTGATCGTCGTAGAAGTCGCGATCTGCGCAAAGTTGGTGCAGCTCGCACCCTGGCAGCGCTCCACCCGATAACCGGTTACTCCAACATCGTCCGTTGCGGCCGTCCAACCGAGCGTGATCTGGCTGTTGCTGGTGGAAGTCGCAGTCAAGTTTGAAGGCGGAGTTGGCGCACCCGTATCCACACTGACATCAATCGCCGCCTGATTTGACGGTGAACTCTCGCTTGGCGCCCCATTGCGAGCGGTAACGAGGTAGAAGTAGGTGCCCGAAGATACGAAGCTTGTATCCACAAAAGTGGTACCGCTCGGTTGTGCAATAAGGGTTGCCGACGAAGGCGTGAAACCCGAAGTAGTACTACGGTACACAGAGTAGCCGGTGGCTGAAGACGATGCACTCCAACTCAGGCTGACGGTCCCAATACCGCCGCTTGCAACCAGATTGGCCGGCGCCGCCGGAGGCTGCGTCGCAACCGTTCCCAGAGGGAGATTCACAATGGGCGCAACCGAAGGTACGCCATTCGTGTTTACGATAAACAGCATGTAATAACCCGGTGATGCCAGGTTCGCATCAGACGGACCCTGCACGCTCAGTCCACCGGAAATGGCCGAGAATGTAAGCGGTACATAATTCTGACTCATGTTGAAGGAATGTGTTGACGACCCGAGCCGAATCATCACGACACTGCCAATCTGTGCCGCATCCGGGGTCTGAATGGTGAAGTTGCTTGCGTACTGGACCGTAGAGGGAGCCGAAGTAATCGTCGGACGAGTTCCTTTGAACATATAAGGTGGGAGATAGTACTCTGCGTTGAGCCGGTCGGTAGGCAGAGTCCCATCATTGAAGCGACCACCTCCCGTCATCACCACTCGCCCATCAGGAAGAAGTAAAGCATTCGAATGATAAAGACGAGGAACTGTCATGGACGCAACTGGAGTAAAGGTTTCAGTCGTAGGTGACCAGATTTCCCCTTGATAAATGGCCCCTGCCGGGTTGACCGCATCGGTAGTGTTGCCACCGCCCACCACCAAAACATTCCCGTCGGGCAGCATGACCATCGAGTGGAAAGTACGCGAGAACGACATTGATGATACCTGACGCCAGGCTGGTGACGACTGGTTCATATCAAGTACATAGGCGGTTGGGAAAGCCTGCCTTAAGGCAGCATCAGGATTAACCGAAGTACCTGTTTTCAAAATCTTGCCGGGACGGTACATGATCGCGCTACCGCCATCGAAAGCGGTGCTACCGATCGCAGTCCAGACCTTGGTATTCAAATCTAAGACTCTGCTGATGATCGGCGCCTCGGTGGTGCTGGCAACCAGCAATTTTCCAGTGGGCAAAACGAAAACGTGCGGATAGAACGCAAATGAAAAATCCGCGCCGGTCAAGATGGACCAGGTGTTATTGCTCGGATCATAGATCTCGTGCGTAGGCACATAACAACCATCACACGTACTTTCACCTGAGATGGTAATGATGCGGCCATCCGGCAGAACTGTGGCGGTTGGATACCACCTTCCGAACGACATGGCGGGCCCGGTAAACCATGTGTTCGATTGATAATTAAAAATAAGGGTGCTCTTCAGCCCGACGTGACTACTGATATGGCCGCCATTTACGAAAACTCTGCCATCGGGCATGACGGTATGGCCCGCGCAGAAGATATTGGCCGGTGCCGTAACCGCCGTGAATGTATTGTTGACCGGGTCCCACACCTGGGCCGATGGACCGAACTCTTGTCCGTCGGCGACCAGGATTTTCCCGTTGGGCATCAAGGAGACATGCACCGCAACCAAGGGCATGTTGACGGGACCTTGCCACTGGCCGATGGTAGACAGCGTGGCGGATGACTGTACGGTCACGGATATAGCCGTGCTAACCGCTGAGTTACCCGCATTGTCTCGTGCTACAGCAGTTAGAGTGTGCACACTTCCTGGGGTGAGCGCTGAAGTGTCCCAGGCCACGCTGTAAGGAGCAATCGTATCTTCGGCGCCGATGTTGACTCCATCCGCTTTAAATTGCACGCCTGCCACTCCGTTGGCATCGTCAGCATTCGCCATGACGATAACGGAACCGTTCACTGAACCACCCTGAGATGGACTCGTGATAGAAACCGTCGGTGGAGTAGTGTCGGTCGGGGGCGTAGAACCTCCCGCGGCACGGAACGCTACCATTTGCATGACCCAACCGCCGGAGTTATTCAATGTAGCAGTCGCCGTGTAGCTACCCGCTGCATTTACCACCCGGTCCTCTGCGATGTCCCCATTTGGATTCGTAATGATCCGAGTGGTGAAATTCGCACCACCGGCGGAAGTCAAACTGGACACAATATTGCCAGAGACCAGTAGATCAACCGGATTGGTCGTAGTTAGGGCCCCACTGCTGGAGGTCGCATTGCTGCCTGTCCCCACCGCAGTGGCGTCCACCGGCAAAGTTGTATCAATGCCACTGTATTCAAGAATGCGTATATCGGGGAAAGCTGCGCTATTTGAAAACGCGACGGTTACTTTGTTTACTCCGGCTGGCGCAGAAGCGATGTTCTTTGCGTAGTAAATCGACTGGGTCACTCCGGTACCCAGCGTGGGCCCCACTGCCTTGATGTATGTGTTACCGGCCACATCGGTAACGGAACTGACGATTGACGTATCATCCCCGGTCCCGATTATGACAACGTTCAAATCACCAGACAATTGGGCAGCGTTAAAAGTTGCAACCGCACTCGATACTGAACCGGACGGTGGCACCGCGCTACTTACCTGAATGAACGTCGGAGTGGATGGCGGAAGACTGGAGGACGTAGTGGCGCTCGCAGTCGCCGTGTACGAACTTAGGTTACCCGCGGCATCCATAGCGCGAACGCGATAGTTGTAGGTAGTGGACGCAGCCAAACCAGTATCGGCAAAAGGACTGGCCGTTGGCGCTGCAACTTGCACGAAATTGGTACAGGATGTGCCCTGGCAGCGTTCCACCAGATATGCCGTTACGCCCACATTGTCCGTTGCCGCGGTCCAGGTCAAATTGATCTGTGAAGAACTCGCAGCCGTGGCTGTTAAGGCACCCGGGGCACTCGGAGCTTGCGTGTCCGGAGCCGTGGTCGTCGCGCTGGATGGGCCATTATATGAACCCAGATTCCCCGCTGCGTCCGTCGCCCGTACGCGATATAGATATGTAGTTCCTGCGGTAAGTCCCGTATCATTAAATGTCGTTGTGGTTGGGGTGCCAATCTGTGCGAAACTCGTGCAGCCCGCACCCTGGCAGCGTTCTACAAAATATCCCGTCACTCCTACGTTGTCTGTTGCAGCCACCCAGCTTAAATTGATTTGGGTTCCGCTAATTGCTGTCGCCGTTAAAGTCCCTGGGGCTGTCGGGGCTTGCGTGTCCGGAGCCGTGGTCGTCGCGCTGGAGGGGGCGTTGTATGGACCCAGATTCCCTGCTGCGTCCGTCGCACGTACGCGATACAGATATGTAGTCCCTGCGCTGAGTCCCGTATCGTTAAATGTCGTTGTCGTCGGGGCGCTAATCTGCGCGAAAGTCGTGCAGCCCGCGCCCTGGCAGCGTTCCACCCGATATCCTGTTACTCCTACGTTGTCTGTCGCAGCTACCCAACTCAAATTGATCTGGGTTCCGCTAATCGCTGTTGCCGTTAAAGTTCCCGGGGCTGTCGGGGCTTGCGTGTCCGGAGCCGTGGTCGTCGCGCTGGAGGGGCCGTTGTATGGACCCAGATTCCCTGCTGCGTCCGTCGCCCGTACACGATACAGATATGTAGTCCCTGCGGTCAGGCCCGTATCATTAAACGTCGTGCTCGTCGGGGCACTAATCTGCGCGAAAGTCGTGCAGCCCGCACCCTGGCAGCGTTCCACCCGATATCCTGTTACTCCTACGTTGTCTGTCGCAGCTACCCAACTCAAATTGATCTGGGTTCCGCTAATTGTTGTCGCCGTTAAAGTCCCTGGGGCTGTCGGAGCCTGTGTGTCTACTGGCACTGACACCGGGGTGCGAAATGCCACCATCTGCATGACCCACGGCCCTGAAACTGTCGAGGTTGCGCTATAACTTCCGACGGCGGTCACCGAGCGGTCTTCCGCAATGTCGCTATCCGGGACCGTCAGAATTCTCCGGGTAAAGTTTGCGCCTGTCGCAGTAGTCAGGTTCGATACAACATTCGCGCCGAAAATAAGATCAGTGGCGTTTGTCGTGGTCGCCGATCCACTGTTAGCAGTCCCGCTGCTCGTTCCTCCGGCCCCGGCTGTCACATCAACAGGGCTCGCCAAATCCGCTCCGCTGTATTCCAAAATACGAATATCTGGAAATGCCGCTGCACCCGAAAAAGTCACGGTAACTGTATTCGTCCCGGCGGCAGCAGCCAGAATGTTTTTTGCATAGTAAATAGATTGGGAAAGCGCACCACTGACAATGGTAGGACCGATCGCCCGGACGTAGACGTTCCCTTTGCTATCGATCACAGAAGCTATGGTTGGGGTGCTGTTATTCCAACCTATCACTACTACATTGAGGTCCCCTGCTACTTGAGCCGCAGTGTAGACAACGGCAACGCTGGTGGGAGAACTTTGAGGTGTCGAGTAATTGCTTTGTACGTATGAAATCGCACCTTGCGCTGACGCGGGCAAAGAAAATACAAAACATGCCAACGCCATAAACACTACAAAACGCTTATGGTCGCCACGAAAAATGTGAAAGCTGGACTTCATACCCGATACCCGAGGAACGATATGGACCATTAGGGGCAAAGCTCCTGTTCGATTCTCCGCGTTGGATGGACACGCGGCTGGTTGTCTTTTCGGGGGGAGTAAAGAGTAATGATTTTACAACAAAAACTCCCGGCAGCGGAGTATTTATGATCGGCCGCCGGCTACCGTTGGGTCACCTGTTTACTTGCGATAAATCCAATTCATAGACCAACTTACCGTCAACGTTTTTGGCATATGCCAACACCGCACGCTCAGCCTTATCACCTATAATTTGCCAGGAGTTTCCGCGCTTTTCTACGCGCATTTGGCTGCGGCTTCGCCACCAGTTATCCACTTCCTCCGGAAGTGCAATCCACACTTCCGACTGCGAGCGCAAATCGCGCAGGTAGCCCAGCAAACTTTCATAGATCGCCCTGGCTCGCGGCTCAATAATGTAATCCGGATGAACAATGAAACTAGCCAGGCCTTTCTTCTGGAGGATGATCTCCATCTGGGTCTTCCAAAGATCAATCGAATAGTTCCCGATAATGTGGAACAGCATATAGTCCTGGACCATGGTCACGGGAAATTCCAACATGTCCCCAATAAAATAAGGCATAACGGTACAGCAACCACCGCTTTGAGGATCCAGATGCCCGACATTCGGCATGGACATCTCGTACGAAAAATCCAATGAGTCAAACCAATCGGGGTTGCGGTATAGGGCGCCGGCGCGGAAGCCTTTGGCTTTCCACTCGCGGGCATACTGATTAATTTTTCCTGCGCGGCGAAGAAATTCCTCCCGCTCCTCATAAAGTTGGCCATCATGGTACAAGTCGTGGACCGCGACCTCGAAGCCCCGGCTGCGAATGCTTTCCAGATAACTCGGTAAGACCTCGTAACGCATCTCAGGAATGACCTGGAAAGAAGATTTGATCCCAAAAGAATCGTTCAAATCCATGAGATCGGAGCAGAAAGCGCGGCCGGCTTCGGTTTCAACATCATGTGTCATGGTGACACAGGCGTTCGCGCCATTCGGCCAAAACCAGACGAATGGTACCTTTTCGACACTCTTCGCTTCCATTGACAACAACAGAAGTTTTTCGCAGATATCCTCAACGGTGGTGTCCACAGGCCAGTGGGGAAAAACCACTTTGTCCCAATTTCGGGCGCGGAATTTCTGGACCCATACTCTTAACCTAAGGTTCATGTATGAGCGAAAGAAGTAATAAACTTTCCTGAGAAAATTCTGGAGGCTGTTTTTTATACCGGACTTATAACGCTCCAAACGAAGGTTGTCGATGACCTCAGTCGGATTAAATGGCAGCCGCAGCGTTGCATTCTTGCTTACAACATCCTGGAGCACATCGTAGTAAGGAGGTTTCGGCCCTGAATTATGCGTACCCTGGGAAGAACGGCCGTAACAAGTTGCATTCGCGCCGAAACGAAAATAACCTGCCTCGACAGACAAGGGACTACTCAATTCCCAGTCAAGGAAGTCCTGAGGGCAAAGGTAGCGATCCAGTACCGCATGACCCAAGCCGTTCCGGGGTTTGGCTTCTGTAGTGATGGCTTCCGTGGGCACAAAAATCTCAGATACCCGTCTGGTTACGGTCGTCAACATGTACACCATGTCCGTGATTATCTTGAACTTACTCAGATTCCAAACCTCCTTCTGCCCAATCTGGATCCCAATTGAGCGAAATAGCCGCTACTTTCGGGAACTAAATCTTAAGCCGTGATGCTACGTATTTTCTTACACAATGTTCAAGCTCTAAGCTGAAACCAAAGCCTCTTCTCCCACACTGGAACGTTTCTTTAGGTTGCGAAGCAGGTCCACATAAAACATTTTTTGTCCCATGACGTACAAAAGCATTACAAGATATACTCCGAGGAGGACGACACCGCCGATAAAAAGCCGGGGAAGAGGCGGCATGTAGGGGAGGCAAAGGCGATGCGCGCCGAAAGCGAGTGCAGCTGCAACCAGACCAGAAAGCAGCGGCCGGCTGACGGTAAGCAGAATGTCCCGTAGGGAAACCACCGTACCATGAACGCACCACGCAATATGAGGAATAACCCACAAGGTCATAATCGCCGAGTAGGCGAATGCAACCCCAGTAGGACCGTAAGGCAGCCCAACAAGATATCCGCCTACCACCAGCGGTGCAAGAACAAACGCGACCTTCAAACTGCGTCCCACCATACCTAGCGCAAAAAGCAGCCACGCCAGTGGATTAATCATGGCAAAAATCAGGATGGTGGGCGTCAGCAGCCGGAAAATGAGTGCCGCACTTCCCCACTTTGGCCCAAGCACAACATGGATCAAGTCATCCGCAAACAAAGCACCTACGATGGTCATTGGGATGGTCAGGCCAAGGACCAAAGAATAGCCTTTAAGAAAGTAGCTCTTCAAACGGATGGCATCGTTCTGGACCCGGGACAAGGCGGAGAAGGCCACTTCTCCGACCGAGGAATTCAGATTGTCGGTTGGAATACTGATGAGTTGATAGGCGCGCCCGTAAATCCCAATGGCTTCCGCTCCCCAGAACCGGCCCAGGAGCACTTTCTCCATATTGTAAGCAACGTACACGACCAAACCATTCAGGGTTATCGTGCCCCCGAAACGCATCATGGAACGAATCCCGCTGCGCTTACGTGGCGGTCCCGGAATCCACCCTGAAGCAATCCACAAACCGACCGTTGTCGTCAGCGGAAGCGCCACTGTCATTCCGACCAGCGCCCAATATCCGTAACCTAGTTTGGCCATGGTAATGGCAACTGAAGTACTCACTATCAGGGCAACGATGTTGATTATGGCTAAGGCGGTAAAACGTAGCTGACGCTGTAGCAGGGCCGAATGTTGGACACCGCTTGCATTGAACAGGAAACCAGCCGACAAGACCATCGTGATGCCATAAAGTCGTGGTTCGTGATAAAGCCGGACCACAAACGGAGAAAGCGCAAAGGCCAGGATAGCCAGCGTTCCTCCCACTGCAACATTGATCCAGAACAAAGTCGAAAGCTGATCTTCGGTTACGTTTTCACGCTGGACGGTAGCCGTAGAAAGCCCGAAATCGCGGAATAGATTCAGTACTCCCGTAAAAGCGGTGACCATTCCAACCAGTCCGAAGTCCTCCGGCCCCAATAGCCGGGCCAGCACCATGAGCGAACCCAGGCGGAACAGAAAGTTCGCCACCTGAGCCATGATCCTGGCAAAACCACCGCGAATCGTCTTTTCTTTTAAATCCTTCATTTCAATAGAGTGCGCAGTTACAACACGAACTTGCGAGAATAAAAGGCCTCAGCGTACCCACTCGCGGAGTTGCACTCCATACCGCGCAGCCGCATGAGGCCGAAAAAAGTCTCCGGCTCAAACCAACGCTTGCTGCGTTGCGTCCCGAAAGCTTTCATCAAAAAATCGACCTTGCTTGTGTACATCTCTTTGTCGAGGGGAACAAAAAAATTGGGCTGGCCGAGGTCACCGTCATATTTTGGAATTTCGTACTCCAGCACCAAATGATTGCGAAAGGTGTTCCAGGTAAGTTCAGCAATCAAGCGATGGTCCTGGTGAGCGTCTTGCCGGTTCTGGGTAAAAACCAGGTCGGGTTTGACCTGCTTCAGCTCTTCTTCAAATACGGCTTTGATCTTGGCGCCTTCAAAGGGAAAGAAACCATCTTTGAAATCCTTTACGATGAGTTCTTTCTTTTTTGCTTTTTCCAGAAAAAGATCCGCGCTTTTGCGGGCTTCGTGTTCCCTCTCGCTGCCACCATGACTGAAAACCATCCAAGTAAAATCAAGATTGGGATTCTTCGAGAGCAACTGCAAAATCGTCCCCCCGCAGCCAATTTCTATATCGTCTGAGTGGCAACCGACACAAAGGATTTTCAGGGGTTCGCCGTTTTGTAATGCGCTAATGGAGAGCATAATTTCTGCGGCGAGTTACCGCTTGCTCCCATTGGTTTTCCAGACTTCCCAGGGTGCCTGTCCACCACTAGCCAGGCTTTCCAGATGCTGGCGGTCCTTGAAGGTATCCATACTTTCCCAGAAGCCGTCATAGGCGTAGCCGATGAGCTGTTTTTCTTTGAGCAGGCGCTGGAAAGGTTCAATGACCAGTTCTTCCTTGTCCTTCATGTAATCGAATATCTGCTTCTTGAAGATGAAAAATCCGCCGTTGATGCGCAGATCATCATTGGTCATCGGATGGATATCGGAAACCAGACTGCCATTACTGCGTTCGATCGAAACTGTGTGATAGCTCAAGTTCGGTTTCACGCATAAGAAGCTGGCAATCTTGTTTTGCTGATGAAAGTGATTCAGCTGCTGATCTAAAGGCAGATCGCTGAGACCATCGCTGTAGTTGGCAAGGAATTCATCCTCGCCTTGCAAATATTTTTCCGCGGCTTTTAGCCGCATGCCAATGTTGGAATTGACGCCCGTGTCGGCAAAAGTAATGCGCCAGTCGTGGATATCGCTGTTGATCAGTTTCAGGTCTTTTCCGCCGCCCGACAGCACAAAATCATTCGACGCGCATTCGTTGTAATTCAGAAAATAGTTCTTGATGGCTTCAGCTTTATATCCCAGGCAGAGAACAAAATCCTTGTGGCCATAATGGGCGTAGTATTTCATCACGTGCCATAAGACAGGCCGTTGGCCGATATGGACCATGGGCTTGGGGATGTCCTCCGCATCGCGGATACGCATTCCCAGACCACCGCAAAATAGAACGACTTTCATAGTTGTTGCTTGTGCCTTTTGTGATTACGCGTGAACTGCTACTAATTCTTCCAACCAGGTCTCGCCACGAAAATGCTTGTACTGCTCGGCACGGAGCTGATCGGCGAGGCGCCCCGGAGGCAGGGTGACATCGTCGTAAGTGATGACACCGTCTTTGGGGATGTCGTGCTTCAATACACAGCCTTCGACCAAACCTTCAGGCAGATATTTCATGCGGCACATTTCATCGGCGTTTACGGCTTCGCCGTACGTCATGTACATGCCGTAGTCGTCCAGAGTTTCTCCGGCTTTTAATTCGCGCTTGGCAACGGCGCAGACTTCAACCACCGGGCCACCCAACGGCTTGGCCAGCGAATCACGAAACAGCGACACACGAGCAATCGCTGAAGGGACTTCGAAGTGGACCAGGTGATAAGGCGTAAAGAACGAATATAGCGGCCCTTCGCCCATCTTGTAGAGATTGAGATAGTGCTGCTGTTTCGGATCAGGATGCTCTGCCAGCACGTAGACTTTGGTCAGCGGTGTTCCGACCACATAGTCAATCACTCCACCCAGTTCGCGTACTTTGTCAACGTCATAGATCTTGCCGATCTTCATGACATCGTCTTTGTAGTCCATGCCGCGCGACATACCGCGGTTCATGACCTTAAAGCCAGTCGCGTTGGCAACAATGGATTGCTCGAAGCTGATCTTTGAACCGTCAGCGAAGCTGGTGACCATTGCCGGGTTCTGCCCCCACTTCTCGGCGAAACCTTTTTGCGTGGTGGGATTGCGGTACGGATCCTGCAAGCCCTTGATATTCCCGATCACTCGCGGCGTTAGGCCGAGGCCCTTCACCCAGCGGTATAGATTGATTTGCACACCCGGCTCATCACCATCGCATGCGGAGAAAATGACGCCATGCTTGGCGGCATAGGTCTGCATGATTGGGCCGATAGTGGCGTCAATTTCCGCATTCATCAGCACAACATCTTTCCATGTGCTTGAAAGCTTCTAAAGCGACCTGCGCGCCAAATTCAACCGAACCGGTTAAATCCACCAGCACATCAACTTCAGTGGAACGCGCAAACAGGAAAGCATCGCCAGTGACAACTGTCTTCCCTTCCCGAATTGCCAGATCAACTTCGCCGCTGCGTATTAGGGGATGCGACGTCTTTCACCCCGCATATTCGCAAAGATCAAAGGCGCGCTGTGGAGTGCGGTTGTACACAGCCCACCATCTTCATGCCTATGGTGGTGTTGACGATGTGGTTGGCCAGGCCGTGCGCCATAAAACCAGCGCCAATCAGGGCCACGCGGATGGGACGTCCTTCCTTGTGGCGCGCTTCAAGTGCGGTATCAACCATGATCATTTTGAAGTTTCCTCGGTAAAGCGGCGTTCTAGCGGACGCCGGCTGGTTCCAACAATGTCATTTTCTGTTTTAGTTCAGCTTCCTGCTCGCTGAGCGGCTTCCAGACTTTGTCTTTGTCGGAAATAATGCTGACCGGCAGCGGCCACACCAATCCAAGTTTCGGATCGTTGTACAGCAATCCGCCTTCGGTACCGGGAGTGTAGAACTCGCCGACCTGATAGCTGGTTTCGGTCTTATCGCGTAGCGCCTGATAGCCATGTCCGAAGCGCTCGGGAACATAAAGGGCGCGATAGTTGTCTTCGTTCAATTCAACTTCGATGTGTTGAAGATAAGTCGGGCTCTCCGGGCGCAGATCAACAATGATGTCAAGGATCGCACCCCGCGTGCAACGTACAAGCTTAGTTTCCGCAGCTGGCGGATACTGGAAGTGCATGCCGCGCACGGTGCCTTTTTGAATATTGAAAGCCGTGTTGGCCTGGGCGATATTGGGGTTCAAGCCATGCGCCTTCATCTCATTCTGACAAAAAACGCGTCCGAAAAAACCACGTGAGTCTTCGCGCTTCTCGATGTCAAGAATGAATGCGCCCTTCAGCTTGGTCTCGGTAAAAATCATCTCGCTCTGTTCTCCCTATGTGCTGGTTGATGGTTAGCGCGCGCCGACGGTTTCGGCGGTCCAGTGCAGCGACGAATCCAGTTCACCATCTTTCAGACGGCGCTGGATGGTGGCGATACGCATGTAACGGCTGCGCTGCTCGTCGTTGAGCCCTGCCTTTTTGTAAGCCTCGTAAAGCTCTTCCGCGCCTTTGCGAGCAGTCCATTCGGCTTCCAACCCAGTACACGCTCGATTTTCTCGCAGGTCACGCGATAGCAGCGCTTATCCGGGCCGCCGTCGGGGTCGTATTCGATCTTTGCCCCGGTGATGTTCCTTCACAATGTCAGCCAGCTCGCTGATGCGATAGTTCTCGTCCTTGCTGCCAACGTTGAAAACTTCATTATGAATTTTTTCTTTCGGAGCCGAAAGAGTGGTGATGGCCGCACCCATGATGTCGCGGATGTGAACAATCGGACGCCACGGTGTTCCATCGCTCTTGATGAAAATTTTGCCGGTAGTGACAGCAGCCGCAACAAAGTCGTTCAATACCACGTCCAGACGCAGGCGCGGAGATGCACCGTAAGCGGTCGCATTGCGCATGAAAGTCGGCGAGAAAGTATCGTCGGCCAATTTCTTCACATCACGTTCCACAAAAACTTTGGACTCGCCGTACGCAGTCACCGGATTCAACGAAGCCGTTTCATCCAGGAAGTCGTCGCCAGCCGCGCCGTAGGTGCTGCAAGAAGACGCGAACACATACCGCTTTACCCCAGCCTGCTTGGCCAGCTCAGCCAGCTTGACCGAGGCATGATGATTGATGTCATAAGTGAGATTGCCATTCAAATTACCCAGCGGGTCATTGGACAAAGCGGCCAGATGGATGACGGCGTCAAAACCCTGCAAGTCGGCCTTATTCAGGTCACGAATATCTTTGCGGACCTCAGGAATCGCCGCAGCCGGCTGTCCGAAATCGCAGCCTTCAAAAAGACCTGTATCCAAACCAACGACTTCGTGGCCGGCTTCCTTCACCATGGCGCTGCCGACCGATCCGATATAACCCTTGTGCCCCGTTAGCAGTACTTTCATGCCACCCCTACCCTTGCTAGATTTGATTGTGATGATCCGAAGGAAACTCTCGCTCTATATAGTGCGGGAAACTGGCGAAACGTTCCTTGGAAATACACCTAAAACGCGCTTAATGAAGTCCCGAAGGCGGTCATTACCTATTCCAAATAATGGCTTTGCACTCACAATATTACTGGTTATCTCTACCCGCACAATAGCCCGATGGTTACCGCGAGAAGGTCACTTTAAGGGAGGTTACCTTAAATGTTACCAGAAAAGCCGGGCAAATTCTGTAACTAGGGACACCAAAAAACAGAGGCTTAAAGCCCTCGACCTGCACAGCCTAGTGATGTACCTTTCGCGTTTTCGTTATGCACTCCCGTGTCTTGAGGCAGCCGTTCTGGCTGGGTAAAGTACACAAAGCAAGCTTCATACCCCCGAGGCATAATGATAAGCAAAAGCCGATTGGTCATTCTCCTAGCCCTAATATTACTTTGTTTTTCCTTCTCCCCCCGAACCGAGACGTACGCCCAGGGGGCATCTAGTCCTATTCCTTCCAGTCGTACCATTGACTGGAGCCATGCGGGTATTCCCGGAGGAATCCCCAGCGCAAATTGGCCGGTTTCCAAGACCTTATCGCCGAGTGGTGGTAGCGACGATAGCGTGGCAATTCAGAACGCCATTAACGCAGCCCCATCGGGATCGGTCATATTGCTCAATCCCGGCACGTATAAGCTTCATCGCAGTTCCACCGTTTGTCAGGGAAAGTCGGACGACTTCGGAGGCGGTGTTTATGAAGCTGGCCTTTGCCTGACCGATAAATCGGTGGTCCTGCGCGGCTCGGGGCCGAACCAAACTGTCCTGCAATATGGGGACGGGGCGAATATTATTAGCTTGGGCCGGACCTATTTAAACGGCTCGGACGCCGCTTACGTTAACATCACGTCGGGATCCACAAAGGGATCAACCCAGATTGGCTTGGCAAGCGTTTCCGGGCTGGCGGCCGGCACTTATCTCGGGATCACACAGACCAATCCTACAGACTCCGACGGCAATCCGTTGGTTGACTCCGATGGCTACAACGGCTGTTCCTACTGCGGCCACAATCAGCCCAATAAATCCATGATCCAAATTGATCGGATCACGGGAATCAGTGGAAGCACAGTCACACTGGAACGCCCTTTATACTTCAACTACAACAACGGCCCGCAAGCCTTCAAAATTCCCATGGTCGAAAACGTCGGGACTCGAAAACCTCAGGGTGGTCGGTACGGCTTCCTCCGGGACCGGGATTGTTTTCAAGAACATTAATCTTGAAGGTTGTGCGCACTGCTGGGTGACCAACGTCGAATCTGACATGGCCGTTGATCGCGCCAATATTTATCTGTCAGACGTCTACGGCTCGGAGATTTCAAATAACTATCTGTACGACTCCTTTAGCCATAATTCGGGGGAGAACTACGCTGTTATCTGGAGTTCCGGGCGTCGGAGAATCTGGTCCAGAACAACATCATCCGCAAGGCGCGGCATTCGGTGGTTCTGTCCGCTACCAGCGGAAACGTAATTAGCTACAACTACATGATCGATCCCTACATGGGAGAAGACAATAACTCGCTTTCCGATGGCCGTACGCACGCCGCGCATCCTTTTATGAACCTCTGGGAAGGCAATATCCGCCCCAACGAGGAACTGGATTTCGTCCACGGCAGCTCAAGCCACAACACTCTTTTCCGGAACTACTACAATCTGACCTCGACCAATCCTTCGACGGGAAACCCCATGACGGGCGGGCGATTTGCTGTGAACCTCGCCTACTTCGTCAACTACGTCAATGTGCTGGGTAACGTGATCGGTCAATATCCGTCCGGTTGCACTGCCACCGCTTACCAGGACAATGCTGACGGCTCACAGAACGCGGCCATTTACAAGCTGGGCTACTTCGATGACGGTGGCGATACTTCAGGTACCGCTGCATTGAAAGCAAAGGTCGAGACCAGCATGCTGCGTGGCGGCAATTGGGACTGTAAAACCAATTCCGTCGTCTGGAGTTCGAATGTGCCTAGCGGCAGCGCGGCTTCGACATATCTGGCGCAGCAAGCATTGCCCAATTCCCTGTATCTTTCTGGCAAACCTGGTTGGTTTGGTGCGAGCAATGCTGTATGGCCGCCCATCGACCCTCTCGCCAGCACCAAGGTAAACAAAAATCCTGCGCAAATCTGTTACGAGAACGGACCAAAGGCAGGAGGAGCATTCAATCCTTCATCTTGTTACGCTATCGTTGCTGGCTCAACACCTCCACAACCTCCCAGCAACCTGTCCGCAATTGTGAATTGATATTGGACGAAATCCAGCCCCACGGTTCGACGTAGCCAGTTGAACGTGGGGCGTTGTTTCCGAAATCTTTTAACCGATGTGACGATACAGAATATTGCCGGCTATCGGAGAAATCGCGTCCGGCATTATGGAAAATATCTGCTTGGCAGCTCGCACACCCCAGCCATTCTCAGTTGCCGCATTCTTGGCTTCAGGATAGCGGACGTAGGTGAGCAACTTCTTCGTTGTACCGAACCGGTCTTTAAAAGTGACCAGCCCTGGGTTGTCTACGTCGGACCGGCCGAAATCGAGTTCCATGGCTCCAGTTGCTTTGCCTTCCTCGATAAGCTTCCAGAACAACAATGGCATACCGCCTAGATTGTGGAATTTCTCGTCAGAGCATCCATATTTGTAGACGATGGAGGACTGGTGCCGCAGAACCAGCATGCTTGCCACCGGGGCGCCATCTTTTCTGGCCACCCGGATCTCAATATTTTCACCCAGATATTTGAAAAGGTTCTTAAACCAGGCCCGCGGCTGGGGAAACAGTTGATGCCGTCGCCTGGTCTTCAAAAGAAGCCCATAGAATTCTTCGACCAATTTTTCACTTCGGCCACTCTCGCACAAGATGTCTGCCTTCTCCGCGCGCCGGATCCTGCGCTGTACCGAATCTTTATGAAAACCCTTAAATATCTGCGTCAATTCCGGAGTCATATCCAGAGTGTGAAAGCAGAACGACACGCCCTGGGGCAAGTTATGCTTCAAATCCTCACCGGAGGACAGGGGACGGAGTTCGACGTACTTCCACTTTTGGCGGTCGCATTCGGTCCGCAACCAGTTCTCGAACTCCGGCAAATCGCCGGGAGCATCGAGAAGAGGCTCACAATGGTCCGCAAATGGCAGCGAGACCAGGCGTGTACCCGTAATCCAACTGGAAACACGGCAAAAAACGATGCCATCTTTCAATGGTTCGCCCACGGGAGAGCTGGTCAGCACCAACGGCTCATAACCATAGGTGCTAGCCAGGGCCTGGAGCCAACCGCGCGTATGGAAAACCGACGCCTTGGGATGGCGGGCGACAAGCTCATCCCAACGGCCATCGGTAAGCGGATCTATGGCTTGAATGGTCATTATTTTAGGGATGGGCAGGGCGGCTTCAACTTCCAGAGGCAACATCGGCAAGAGACCTGTGAACTCTGATCCATTCCTCAAGAACCACAAGACTGAATAGCACCTTATGATTGTCGTGCTGTCCTGACTTGTGTTGCTTGAGCATTTCCTGTACAGCGGATGGGCGCAAGTAGTTGTAGATCATGGATTGCTTATCCAACAAGATCTCATCCATCTTGTTGCCGATAGCGCCACGGAACCAATCATCCACGACGTTGACGGCAAACCCCCGTTTTTTTCTTTTCAGAATCTTTTTAGGGAGCAGCGTTTCGCACACCTGGCGATGCAGCCATTTCCGCGAGCCATTCCGAACTTTTAGGTTGGCCGATAACTTTTCGACATATTCCACAATTTCCTTGTCCAGATAGGGCACTCGAACTTCCAGACTATGTGCCATCGAAAGCTTATCGGCGTACATCAGGAGTTCGTCAGGCAGAGTGGAACGCAATTCCAGGAACTGGAAGCCCCCCAATTCGTCAGTTTCGGTTGAGAGCTCGGCGAGGTCTTGCCAACATTCCAGAATTTTGTCGCCGGGGTCAGGGCCAAGCATTCCATCTGGAAAAAGTCCATCAATCTTATCGCCCGGCATGAGCGATAACACATGCTGATATCTTCTCATCCTGTCAGGAATATCCAGCGAGTACACTCCCCGCTTCAGGGTCTCGTTTCTGGGCAGCGAATCAATGACCGATGCGGCCGAACTTCTCACCCACTTGGGCAGGCCTCCCCACAATTCGCTGTACCGTACCCCCAGATGGCGGCGATAACCACCGAACAACTCATCCGGCCCCTGCCCCATCAATGCCACCTTCACATCTTGCCGGGCACGTTGGCAGACAAAATACATGGGGACAATAGAGGAAGATGCGATCGGCTCTTCCAGACAGGAAACAATTTTGGGGAGGGCCTGCTCGAAGGTTTTTCTGTCCAAGTTTACGGCAGTGTGTTGCGATGAAAAAATCTTGGCCGTCTCGTCAGCATCCGTCAGTTCGTCATCCGCAAAGCTGGAGCCATAGCCGACCGTGTAAGTTTTCCAGGAGCTGCCGTACAAGTTCATGAGGGCGAGTAATAGCCCGGAATCAACTCCACCACTCAGTAGAAGCCCCAGAGGAACATCGCTGAGCAGGTGCCTTTTCATCGATTGCTTGTACAGTGCGGTCAGCTCTTCTTGAGCTTCGCCAGCTGATTTCATGGGCGAGAATGGAGCGGGCTTGTACTTGTACCAGCGTTCCAATTGATAGGCCCCATTTTCGAAAGTGAGCATGGTTCCCGGGGCAAGCTTGCGGACTCCTTGATACATCGTGTAAGGCGAAGGCGTGTAGCGATAGCGGAGAAACAGATTGAGTGAACCGGGATCGACCTCCGCATTTCCACCGGTGGCCGCCAGGATTGGACGGATCTCAGAGCCGAAGTAAACTGTGCCTGCGTCAATTTTGTAATAAATCAGTTTGATCCCAAATGGATCGCGGGCGATAATCAGGCGCTTCTTGCGCGTGTCCCAGATGGCCAATCCAAACATTCCGTTGAGACGATTTAAAACTTCTTTGCCCCATTGTTTGTAACCGTGGACGATAACTTCCGTGTCGCACGTAGTGCGAAAAATGTGACCGTGCGCTTCCAATTCGCGTTTGAGCTCGGGAAAGTTGTAGATTTCGCCGTTGAAAACGACCCAGACGGATTCCTCTGGATCGGACATGGGCTGGTGGCCACCCGCGAGATCGATAATCGAGAGTCGGCGAAACCCAAGGCCGACTGCGCCCGCAATGTAATAACCTTCGTCGTCCGGACCGCGATGGACGATGCTGTTCGCCATCTTCTCTAAGTCCCGGCGATGCACCGGGGCTTGGTCTTTAAAGTTGAATTGTCCGCAAATTCCGCACATAGGGTTACCTAGTTGTACCTTCAGGATGCCGGTTGGCTGTGATGATTTTGATTAAGAAGAAAACACAGACTTCTAAACATTTGCGATTGGGCCCAGCGGTGCATGGGAACATTGTCCCAACCAAGAAAGAGTTGGCGACTGCGAAAAGAACCGTCCGGCCTCTGCCACCCTTCCAACTTGCTGACCCGCGCCAGGATCTCGTCAAGTGCTGGGAACCGGCCTGCTAGTAAGACCGCCAGATTGATGCATTCGGCATAGTCGTAGCCCTCACGACGATATACCGTCAGGCGCGGCCTGCGGGAGAAAGGCTTGGGAAAGCCCTGCTCATCAAATAAATTTTTGACGTAGTAATCCACCCCGCCAGCGATCGCTTTTGTGCAATCGGGGTTATGGGTAATAGCTTCGATTTTGGCCAATGCCTTCAGCACGAAACAAGTATGGAAATGATCGACAAAATTTCTTTCGCCTTCGGTTGAATAAAACCACGAGCCGTCCGCATTCTGCGTTTCAAAAATAAAGTTCAGGTTTTTTTCGGCGGTCTTTAAATAGCGGTCATCGGAAAAATCCAACGCTGCCTGGGTCAACGTAAAAGCGCGGTATGCGCTGGCGTTGATGACTCCATGCTCATGATTCGGATAATAGGAACAACTTGCGCCCTTGGCTGAAGTGGGTTGATCTTGATAATCCTCGAAGACATGTTGGGCGGTGGACAACATGACCTCGCGCCACTGGGGATCCTGATCGAGCAAATAGACTTCGCGAAATGCCTCGTAGGCATAGGGCACGGTGGTGATGAGCGGAATGCCGGACTCCATGGTGCCGAACCTGGTTTCCCAGGTGAACGGATAACCCCAGGCATAATTCTTGTAAGCTGGACAACGAGTCTCTTTCAGGACTTCGAGAAAATGCACCGCGCGGCGATGAAATTTTTCTTCGCCTGTAACTCGTGACAGAAAAGCAAAACCCATGGCATAGTGGGCATCGGCAATAGGAAGCCGCTGACGCTTCCAGAACAGTTTTCGCGCTGAGGGAACGAACGCCTCGCTGAAAATCATCGGCGCAACTACCATGGTCCCCAGAAGCGGTTTTTTGTAATAGAGGGCCTTCGCCCAGCGGCCTATGTCGCTGGCGAAGAAGGTCTGGTGGTCAAAGGAAGTTTCTCCGTATCCATCCAGCCAATCCACAAAACGCAGGACCATTTCCCGCACTTTCCCCAGATCAATTGTTTGTGCCATTGTGGATCAGCTGGCCTTCACTTCAAAACTATCAATCGGTTTCGACCGGAACAGCGATTTCAGGATCATCTTCAACTTAATCATCTGTTCCCGGCGATGAAACTGCATCAGCTCGCGGGAAACAGGCCTTTTCATGCGACGGAAGCACGCAGAAAGATATCCAGCGCCTAAGGCCATACCTCCTATCAGATAGGGCTTTTTCGTGCCGCGAAAAGCTACGCGAAACATTTCCCATAAGGGATGGCCGCCCAAGTAGTAGTCCTTCTCGCCGTAAGAAAACGTTGACGCCAGCAACGAGCGCTCCGCCGTTCCTAAACTCCGATAATGGAAAAACCATTTCTCCCGGAATGATCTGGTTTTCCAACCTTTCATGCGGGCAGTGGTCACAGCGATCCAGTCGATCCCACCGCCGCGGTGCGGGATATATCCACCGATTTCCTCAAAGCATTGACGCCGGAAAAGCTGGCACCCGCCAGCCACGTGGTTTTGCCCTTCAAAACTGTCAGCGCCAGAGCTATAACCTTCCTCGTGAAAAATGGTCCCTGCAACTCCCAGACTGGAGTCCTCGGCAAACTTGCTCATAAGAAATTCCAGATAGTCGGGGTCAAAGGAAAGATCGGAATCCAGGTTCCCTAGCACTTCATACGGAAGGTCTTTGACGCGCTCAAAGCCGGCGTTGAAGGCAAAAACTTTTCCGGCAAAGCTTCGGTCGCGGTGGACTGGCAGCTCAACCATCTCGATCCAATCGTATTTCGCGAGGTATTGACGCACAATGCTCGCGGTCGCGTCAGTTGATCCATCGTTTACAATCACCCACTTCAAAGGCAAAGCGGTTTGTTGAATCATCGATTGCAGTGTTTTCTCGATGTACTTCTCCTCATTGCGAGAAGGAGTGATTAGTACGTAAGGTATGTGGCTTGAATTACTCAATTGTTCACCTAGGAATGCTGCTTCGCGAGCTCGCGCTCGAAGGAAGGTTGTGCAGTTCGTTGTGCGGAAGAAAGCTGCGCGAAAATGTCATCCATGATCCGCGCAGTTCGCAGGATTTCATGATAAGGAATTGGCACCGGCTTGTCGGCAGTAATCGAGTGGTAGAACGCCTGTATAAGGAACTTCATGCCATACCCGGTTTGAAAATCAGCCCGGGCAAAATTTCTTCACGTTTCCTAAAGCATTGGTGGAGATATTGCTTGGCGTAATTCCATGGCGGCAGGAATTGCTCAAGATAACTCTTATAGCGGGCCCCTCGCACTTTAATTACGGTCTGCTGATTTTCATCCATAATCAACCCATTTTGGGTCCATACATCCGCAACATATGCAGAGAAGGGCGCATCTGCGACGAAAACGTAAAGTAGGCTGTTGCCACGCCGTCATGAATAATGACTCGCAACTCATCGATGATCTGCGTCTCTCCAATGCTTCGTAGAAGTTGGCTGGTGAAACCATACGCGACCACCTGGGGAGCGTCTCCGCTCAGAAACTCAGCCACCTTACTGACGCCATGGCTGATGGTGTTCTGAAGCAAACCACCGGGCAGCTTACGCACCCAGTGAGAGCTGTCCCCTAATAAAGACTTCGCGTAGCGGGCGTCGCCCAGGTCGTAGCAGTAGTAACTCTCCAAATGCACGGGAGGGCCGCCCAGATAACCCTGCGCCACCAGTCCACGCATTTGATTGGCACTGTGACTGAATTGTGCATTGTGGCCCACCGTCAGCTTGCAGCCCTTACGCTCGGCCAGCGCGATCAATTGCTGGGCCTCGGCAAAATTGACCGTGAAAGGCTTTTCGATATACACATGGCAACCCGCTTCCAGGCACATCATTCCGACCGAGAAGTGGGTTTGGGGTGGAGTCGTGATGTGCACCACATCTGGCTTCGCCTGCTCCAGCAAGTCCTGCACCTCTGCGAAGTGCGCGGGAACATTCAACCGCTCTCGCAGCTGCATGGCCATGAGTTCCTCACGGTCGCAGACTCCGACAATCTCACAGCCCGGAATGTGCAGGATCTGCTCTGCGTGGTCATCAGCGATCTTGCCGCATCCGACGATGGCAACTTTTAACATGGGCTAGCTCATCTCCCTGACGTACTGGAAATATCGCTGGGAAGCTTCTGCAAACGGGACTGCCGGTTTCCATCCCAGGCGATCTTTCAACTTCTGGTTGCTGTAGCGGTTTCCCTTCCAGTAGGTGGCACAACGACGCCGGTTGAACACCGGCGGCAACTGCCCCTCCGACCACTTGGAGTAGGCTTCCCACATCCAGCAGAGAAGATAAAACAGTGAATACGGAAAATAGACCGACCTAAAGCGCTTGCCGTTTTTCTTATACATTCTCAGAAACTTCCTGCTGCTAGGGAGGTCATCATCCACCACGTTGAACACCTCGCCGTCGACTCCCGCCTGGATACCCGCCAGCACCATGGCATGTGCGCAATTATCAACGTAAGTTAACGGGATCTGGTTCGAGCCGCCCAGATGAAAAAAAACTCCGAAGGTATCAATCCCCACTCGGGCGGTGAGGTTTCCGGTGCCGGGACCATAAACTGCGCCCGGCCGCAGAATCACATAGGGCACGCCATGTTTTTTGGAGTATTCGATGACGAGCTGGTCCTGTTTCAATTTGGCGTAAGCGTAGGCCTCAGCCCGCTCGACCGGCCGGGTTTCCAGCTCGCAACTTTCATCCAGCAGCTGTCCACTGGCAATGTTCCAATTCGAATAAACTGCAAATGAGCTGACGTTCACGAAGCGCCGCAGATGCGCAAATTTCACCGCCGCATCCAACAAGTTTCGTGTGGTCACCACCGAGTTCATGAAGGAACCGGGGAAAGTCTTCTCGATTCCTGCCGCCAGGTGATAGATCACGGCAACATCTTTTGCTGCTTTCGTGCAGTCCTCTCGCGACAACAGATTACCTGGCATCACTTCAACCTTGGCACTTGGATAACGGTTGAGAATTGCCTGTAGTCCTTTCAGATTGCTGGAAGGGCGCACGAAGCAGCGTAAATTGGCAAAGCCGGATTGCAGCAGGTTCTCGACGACCCTCGATCCAATGAAGCCGTTCGACCCGGTGATTAGGATCAAGTCATCAAAATTAATGATTTGCTTGTTATTGTGCATAGACTCGAATGACTCAGGCATGCTTGGCATACACTTCCGATCGTTCCTGGGCAAGCGACTCGTCGTACACTCCTTCTGGCTCGTAGACCACGATGTGGCTCCCTTTGCTGGAAAAGCTGAACGGAACACACAATAACTTTTTCAGGCGTTGGCGTAGCGCTTGCCGTTTTTCCGGTGGAACATAGAACAGCATGAAACCACCGCCTCCCGCCCCTAGAAGCTTGCCGCCCAACGCCCCGGCATCAAGACCGGCCTGGTAAATCTCGTCAATGTCGGCGTTGGAAATCTTCTGTGTCAAGGTGCGTTTAATCTGCCAACTCTCGTGCATCAATTTTCCAAATTCATCCAGAGAGCAGCTGGGTGTAGTTACAATCGACTCGGCCTCGCCAACCAGTTGATACATCGTCTCCAATTCCTTCTTTTTGTGCGGGGTGAGCTTCACCTGCTCAGTGGCGATTTCTGACGCGGTGCGGGAAAATCCTGTAAAGAACAATGCAAGGCTGCCCTGAAGTGCCGCCAATCGCTCTGCTGATGCCAGTATGCGATTTACCTCAATACTGCCGTCAGTATTGAAATTGATCCGGTTGAAGCCTCCGTAAGCGGCGCTGGTTTGATCTTGCGATCCTACGATTTCTTTCACGATCTCCTGCTCGACGTGAATGGCATCCGCATTCAAGGAGTGCTTGTCGCGCATCTGGTTCTTGAGCCCGTAAAGACCGAGAAGGAGTCCGACGGTAAACGCGGAACTTGTGCCCAAACCGGTGCGCGCCGGCAAGTCGGCTACGTGGTGGATTTCCACGCCTTCTTCCATTTTCATGAACTCCAGGCATCCGCGTACTGACGGATGCTGGAAATCGGAGTTATTGCCTACATTCTCCACTTTTGAATAAGAGACACGGCTATGGTGCTCGAAGAAGGGTGGCAACCTGCGGCAAGTAATGTAGCAAGACTTGTCGATGGTGGTAGCCAATACCGAACCACCATGTTCGCGGTACCAGACCGGATAGTCGGTACCACCACCAAAGAATGAAATGCGAAGCGGAGTACTAGTGATGATCATGTTCCCACTTTCATGCCGGCGCCGCCTCTATGCGGCACTCGGAAGTTCACATCTGGGGGATATTGCAAGTGCAGAGCTAGTCTTTAATTTGTCGTGACGTCCGTCATGTGTGCGCCGGCAACCACTTCCCCTCGCTGGAGTATCTGCCGGACTGCGGAGAGCAGAGAGGGCGCAATCACATCCGGATTGCCGTTGTCAGATTCACTGCTATCCGCCAAACGGGCAGTTTTGCATCCGGCATTTTTGCCGGCTTCAATATCAATGCCGGAATCTCCTATCATCCACGATGCCGCAAGATCAACCTGATGATCGCGGGCTGCGTCCAAAAGTAAGCCTGGAGCCGGTTTGCGACAGCGGCACGCGGGTTGTTTTTCATGGGGGCAATAGTAAACCGCATCAATGTGGGCGCCGGTCTTACCCAACTCAGCGACCATCCGCTCGTGCAAAGATTCCAACTCGGGGACGGTGATTTGACCTTTGGCCACGCACCGCTGATTGGTAATCACAATCACGCGAAAACCAGATCGTTTGAGCAAAACAATAGCTTCGGTCACGCCGGGAAGAAACTCCACATCGTCCCAGCGCGTGATGTACTCCCCCGTACGGGCTTTACGGTTGATGACCCCGTCACGATCTAAAAATGCGGCTTTGTTCATGAAAGATCGTCGCTTCCACCAGCCCGGAAATGATGTGGCCGATCAAAATGTGGCACTCCTGGATGCGCGGCGTCTCGTTCGAAGGCGCACAGATGCAGAAATCTGCTGCATTTTTCATCTTCCCTCCGGTGCAACCGGCGAAGGCCACGGTGTGCAATCCCAATTTCTTGGCAGCTGCCAAGCCTTGCAAAACATTGGGTGAATTCCCGCTGGTGGAGATGCCGATGGCTACATCACCCGGCTTGGCTAATGCCTCCAACTGGCGGGCAAAGGTCAGATCAAAACCATAATCATTGCCAATGGCAGTTAAACAGGAGGTGTTGACCGACAAAGCCAGCGCCGGCAGCGGGGGACGATCGAAGGCAAAGCGTCCTACAAACTCCGCGGCAATGTGCTGAGAGTCGGCGGCGCTGCCTCCATTGCCGAACAGGAAAACTTTATTGCCCTTTTCAAAAGCAGCCACCATGATTTCGCTGACCCTGGCTATGTCGGCAATCACTTCCTGATTACTGAGTAAAAGCTGCTTGGTGGCAATCGAGGCCTTGATCGTCTCAGCGGCACGCTGCTCAAAATCATTCATATTTTTCATTCATCCTCGGACCCAGATTTTGCTTTAGCTATGGCTTGAGGGAGGCCGCCTGATAAAGGCGATCGTATATTTTTTGCGCGCGGGCGTAGTCTTCTGGCGTGCCGATATCGATGAACACACCGTCTTGCTCAAGAGCGTAAACTCCGCGCTGTAATAACTTGGGGAATATGTCTTTTTCCAGACTGCATGGACCTTCTGGAATGTGTTGCAGCACCTCGCGATTAAAGACATACACGCCGGCGTTGACGATACCGGGAGTTTCGGCACTGGTCTTTTCGTGAAAACCGGTCACCCGATGGTCCTGATTCAATTCTACGGTTCCATACCGGCCCGCACTATCAACCCGGCGAACTGCCATGCTGATAATCGCGTTATGTTCGCGATGAAACTGCAACAGCCGGGTGAGATTCACTTCCATGATCGAGTCCCCATTCATGACCAGGAACTCAGAAGCATCCTGCAAATAAGACTGGGCCAGTTTAACCGCGCCCGCCGTACCCAGTGGCTCCAGTTCCTTCGAGTATTGAATGGAAACATTCCAATCGTGGCCGTTGCCAAATTGGTTTTCAATCTGATCGGCAAGATATCCGGTGCACATTACCAGCCGCCGAATCCCCTGATCGCGCAGTTGCCGAATCAGCAATTCCAGAAATGATTTGTTCCCTACGGACGCGAGCGGCTTGGGAGCATTCGGCACTACCGACCGGAGGCGCGTACCCATTCCCCCTACCAGTAGTACAGCATAAATCTCTTGTTTTTTTTCTATTGTCATTGCCGCTGTTAGAGGACCCGGTCCCAGTACTCAAGCATAGACGTTAAAGTCTGCTCGATGGTCCGTTCCGGTTTCCAGCCGGTATCTTTGCGAATTTTGTCTGTATTGCCGAAGATGATCTTTTCGTCAGAGGGACGCATCAAACCGCTCGCGCTGCGGACTTCAGCTTTCACGCCGGACAGGCGGACCGCCATGCGCAACAGTTCGCCGATCTCATAGGTCTTGGGCGCGCACAGGTTGTACGCCTCGCCACGCTTCCCTTTCATCGCGGCCAAATAGAACCCGCGTACCGTGTCATTCACATCGAGAAACGCACGGCGCGGCTTAAGGTTGCCAACTTCCAATACCGGCGGCTGAAGGCCCTTCTTGATGCGAATAATCCGCCGCACGAAATCTGACGGTGCATCATTGGTCTTTCCCGGCCCGGTGGTATTGAAAAGCCGAATGTTGACGGTGGGGACCTTGTAGTCTGCAAAATACTCCCGCCCCAGCAGGTCCTGGCACAATTTGCTAATGCCATAAGGATGCAGAGGTCGCATCGGCTGCTCTTCGGTGACCGGCACCGCTTCCGGCGGGACATTGCCGTATTCCGCACTCGAACAGGCCGAGATGACTACCGGCGGCTTCTTCATATGGCGCGCGGCCTCTAGCAGGTACAACGAGCCCATGATGTTCGACTCAAAGGTGTATACCGGATCTGACCAGGATACAGTCGGCAGACTTTGTGCTCCCAGATGGAACACATGCGTAGGCGCGTACTGGGCCAATATCTGCGTGACCCGTTGCCCATCCCGCAGGTCACATTGGGTGAACCGCAGATTCGGCAACTTTGGGAAAGAATCAGTTCCGTGCAGGCGGTATCCACCGATTACGTTCCAACTCTTTTTCTGGAGGAACTTCACCAAGTAAGAGCCAATGAATCCCTCGGCTCCGGTGACGAATGCAGTTCTATTCATGTTTAGGCTCTATAGTCAGGTTGGCTGAGCTTCTTTTTAGAAAAATTTAAAGGGGAGGATGGGATCTGTATCGGGCAGACGGCTTGATCACACTTTGATGCTACAACCGTTAAATAATGACTTGATCCCTTGGCGGCGGCATGAGCCTTATCGCCAAGGGATCGGATCGATTTACTGCACAAGAGCGGACAGACCAACCGGCGGCGTCGGACCTTGGCCTTGACTTGGCGGTTGAGAACTCTGGTTTTGCAGCGGATGCGGATACGTATAAGGCTTATAGGTGAAAGTTGTGGCTACAGTGTCGCTGACTGCTCTCTTCCCTCAACAAAGTAGATGGCTGCGCCGAAAGCACCATGAAATCTCTGCCTTGTACAACGTTAGAACTGCCGCTGCCAACATTCATGCTGGCATCGTTTCCCCAAACATAAGCGGGGCTTAACTCCTGATTGATACCTCGACCAACCTGATACAAGGCCGGATAACCGGAATCTTCTTCTTCCAGACGAATGGATCCTGCGCCATCGTTTGTTGCGCCCGCTTTGTGGTTATTAAATATGACCCCACTTCCGGCGCGTATATGAATATAATCCGATTGATTGCCGTTTGGTACAACGTTGAAGGTGTTCTCGTAGATCTCCCACCAACGTGCACCGACATTGCCTGCAGTGCCGTGCTGGTCCACCTGTACCATGTTCAGAGTGTTGTGCCTAAACACGTTTCTTGCGCCGTAATAAGATTGCAGCGCGGACGATCCCCAGAAATAGGCCGGATCACCGGTGGCATTGAAAGTAAAAGTGTTGTCTTCGATATAGAGCATGTCGGCGCCGCCCGGCGTAACTGGGTCGCTCCAACCACTGGTGTCACCCGCCCCCATTGCTTCGTTGTGGATCATTTCGTTGGGCGCGCTACTTGAGGTAAAGGTGTTGTGATCGATCAACCCCGGCGCATTTCCGGTGGTTTTTAGCATGACATCGCCGTGGTTGAAAGTGTTGTGGTCCACACGGAAAGTCGCACTAGTCTTGGAGCCACTGGTACTAACGGCAATCTCGCTGGTAAAGGTAAAACCAGTGATCCTGGAGCCGGTAGTCGCATTGGCGTTCAACGACAGTTGGCCTGTAATTGTCGTTCCGCCACCATCTACAGTAATTCCTTTGCTGTTTGGAATCGTTACTGCCGAACTCCAGGTACAGTTTCCACCCGGCAGCAGCACGGTATCGCCATTGCCTGAGGAGTTGATGGCATTCTGCACGTCCGTCTGCGAACACGAACCCGCCTTTACTGTCGCGGAGTAAGCGCGCAGAGAAAATAGAGATAAACTTACGAGCACGAGGGGGAGTAACCAGCTTTTACGTGTCATTTTTTTATCTTGTGGGCCCCTGTAATCTAGGTCTGGGGCATCCTGTAAAATACTCTATGCAGCCACAGATGCAAACTCAAGACACGAAAGTTCATTCGCAAGCTGTGAGAGGTACACCCCCCGTACTGGCTGCAAGACCTGTAATTACAAGTCTTTAGGGTTAGCTTTTGAATAATATTCTAACCGTCTTATCCGATAAGCCCATATCGCATCAACTCAATTGATTTGAATCAAACTGTTTGTCATGGCAGTAACCTTACTGCCCGAGTTATTGTCATTCTCGAGGCTGTAATTGGCGATGGGTTCGCTGCCCGAATTGCCCTCCACTGCGACCCGCTCCAGCCAGATTTCGCGCCAGTACGGATAGATGGCCCGTGGACAGAACATCCGGCAGTAGCTGTAGCGCCCCTCACATATGACGTCATCGAGAATGATGCAAGGATTCTTCATCTCCTGCATTTTTCCGGTCTTCTCATCCAATATTTGGGTAACCCGGCGAAGCACGCGATAGGTTTTACCGCAGAATGGGACCATTTCCGCGTCGAACCCCATACCGCGATTTTTGCTGTCTATGTTCAACGTGGCAAGGATTTCTTCGTGGGACTTGACGCGCACGAGCTCACCCGGTTGCAAATTCAGTACTTCCTTCGGGGTTGCCTGCCCCGGAGGGATGGTCCCAGTCTCCCGGGGAAATAAGCTTCCACCCACAGGAAACGGAATTTGTTGTAAAGCCAGCGCATGGCGGGTCCTACTCCGATCCCAGCCTCGCTGATATTGAAATACATCGAGTAAACAGCGCCGCAGAATATCCGCCACAGGCCGACGTTGCCAGAACGGTAGTCCTCTATATATTGGCGGATGTCCCAGGGGTTGAGCGGTTCCGTGGCATAAGGCAGTAAAGTCGCCTGACAGGAATACACCGGCGGTTCTTCACCGGAACCTGCCATTTTTGTGTTGCTCCAGACTTGCTCCTCGCTGCATCCAGTTGCAACTTTGTCCACGGCGCTGGACGAACTGCCGCGTACAGGTTTCAACCATGCTTCTTTCCAAAAAATCAGACACCCGGCTTGGCATCCCCCGTGAGCCTGGCCATCACAACGGGTATCGAGATGTATGGCTTCTGCTACCCGGCGGCCTCGGACCGGAAACACCGTGTCGCACGTCTTGTGGGCGCGCTTATAAACCTGAAACTTCTGGCCGCACCACTGGAACATTTCCGGCATAAACTGCATCCCGTCAAGTTGCCCTTTGCTGTCGAGAGTGCGCAGGATATGTTCCTTGCTTTGCACCTCGACCCAGTCTCCCACCTTCAATTTGCTGCTGCTCTTCTTCATATCCTCACTTTGCTTGTGTTCAGATTTTTCGGTTATTTGCGGGCGATTCGCCGCAAAACTATCGGGCGACCGCTGCGCTTTTGGCGCTACTTGGTTTTGCCGTAGCTCGTTTCTTCAACAACCTGGTCACCGCCCGCTTGGGCGAAAGTACCGCTTTCACCAGTTCTATCAATGCTCCTCTAGCCACCGCGATGCGACTGTAACCGACTCCAGCCTGCATCAATTGGGCTTTGTGATAAGACCAGAACTTTTTGTCCCGACCGAAAACAAGGTTCTTACCCAGTACGCGGTAGTAGTCGGAAAGGTGCCACTGTAAACGCGCTTCGAGTTCTTCCGGCGAAAGATAGTTTGGGCCATGGGTCACCAAAACATGCAGAGTACTCGCCAGATAAGTGGCCATATCGGTCGATATTGTGCTCAGAGATCCAGCGCGGGTCCTGGTGAAGGTCGGCGGCCTGATGGACAAACGCGAAATCGCTTTCCTTAAGCAGTTCGAAGCAAACCTCAGTATCTGAATGGATGTTCGCTTCGTTATAAAAAGGATTGTGACTCCTCACCAAATCAGCCCGGTAAAGTACCGTGTTGGCGGAACCCCAGAGAAAAAGTTTTTCAATCAGGTGTCGGCGACAGACTTCCCTTCCCGACATAAAGTCCAAGGGATACGGCAGGCCGGCACACA
>CAWBXL010000261.1:0-20472 GCA_963792305.1 uncultured Acidobacteriaceae bacterium
CCAGTGGCATGAGAGCTACACAATGCTGACGATTAATGCAGATCAGCGCTCTCTTTTTCAAAACTATCACCGCCCTGGCGAAGAAAAGCGCATGGTCGTGATTCTGCCTGCCGGCGCTTATGGCGACTGGCTGCCGCCGGCGCAGACGACACCCGAGACTTTCTACGCCCCTAACCGGAGTCCGTGGGCGGCCGCTCCGGTTCGCCGACAGGTGCGCTACGGCGCCCCACATACGAGCGCCGTAGCGATGCTGCCGATCAACTAACCCTCGAGCTGGGGCATGACGACCGCCGTGTCGGAGGGACTTGGAAGTTAGAGCCCCTCGGGCCACGACTCCACGATGAATGTGGTGCTCGTGGCCGCGGCCTGACGCATTGCCTTGAGGGGTGCGTACTCAGGGAATTTTAACGAAGCTTGCGCATCTTCGACGGTCGGAAACTCGAGGACAACGCTGGAGTCCACGGGGCCATTTTCCAGCGCGGCGCTGATGACGGGCCCGGCAAAGAATTTCACGCCCTGACTCTTAACGACCGGGATCGCTTCATCGCGATATTTCTGGAGCAATGCTTTGTCGTGAGCACTGTGCACGACGAAGATCAGATAAGCACTCATAATTTACCTCTGTTTTAAGTGAAATCGCTCAACGAGGCACACACTGCCTGGTCGAGGGAACCATCACCGGCTTTCGCGCCAGAAAAGGCGCGTTCCAGTGAGCTAAACTCTAGGCGGCATGCTTCATCGGCACTATTGTCGTTTCCGTCACGCTGCCATGCTCATTACGCGGGCAGCTTGAAGGCGAGCAGATCCGCCTTTTCGATGACCGGATCGCGAACGAAGAGATCCTTGGCGGAAGCCATCAGAGCCGCGGCGGCTTGTCCGGTCAGGTGACCATTGCGGCCGGCTTCGTTGTCGAACGCGTCGAAGATGGCGAAGGTCGAGGACTTGCCGGTGCGGATCGCGAACCAGGTGACGGTGAACGCCTCCTTTTCCACGAGCCCCTTAGCGCCAGCCAGGAGTCGGCGACGGCCTTCTCCTTACCCGGCTTGGCTTCCATCGTCGCGAGGATTGCGAGCTTGATCATGATTTTCCTTTCGTCCCGTATGCGGGAATGTGTGTAAGAAGCTTGTACTTTAGAGAGCTTGGTGGCTCACAATAAGTGGCAAGTTTGCCTTTTTTGATATGGTTCCTGCCATGCCCATTACGCGGGCAGCTTGAAGGCGAGCAGATCCGCCTTTTCGATGACCGGATCGCGAACGAAGAGATCCTTGGCGGAAGCCATCAGAGCCGCGGCGGCTTGACCGGTCAGGTGACCATTGCGGCCGGCTTCGTTGTCGAACGCGTCGAAGATGGCGAACGTCGACTTGCCGGTGCGGATCGCGAACCAGGTGACGGTGAACGCCTCCTTTTCCACGAGCCCCTTAGCGCCAGCCAGGAATTCGGCGACGGCCTCTTCCTTACCCGGCTTGGCTTCCATCGTCGCGAGGATTGTGAGCTTGATCATGATTTTCCTTTCGTCCCGTATGCGGGAATGTGTGTAAGAAGCCTGTACTTTAGAGAGCATGGTCGCTCACAATAAGTGGCAAATTTGCCTTTTTGGATATAATTCCTGCCATGGACACACTGGCACCCCATTTTTCAGGGCAATGGCTGCGCGTGCGGCCCTGGTTTCGTCGCGATCGTTACACAAAGCGTGTGCAAGTTCGTGCCGAATCGCCAGATCGAGTAAGTCCTCGATGGGCATATGCCATATCGCACTAAGCTCCGCGCCGCGAATCGATGTTTTGACCACTAACGCACCGTCGAAACACGTCTCTCGCTTCGGCAGATAGCTGAACGCCGGATGGTTTGGATCGAATTTTCTCTCCGATAGAAGTTGTTTCCAATCCTCGGTGCGCACCAAAACCCATTTCCATTCGCCGAGTGCCTCTGCAGGGTATCGTGCTAGAGTCTTCCGTAAGACCGTCATAGCGACCCGGCATTCTTTGGGCGTATAGCCAACATAGCAGGCAAAGTGCTGATGGGAAGCCTGTTTCTGGGCGCTAGCAGTACTATTTGTCTGCGCGGCTAGCGGGTACACTGAGAACACAAAAGAGATGACCATCAGTATGCCGGTTAGCAGAACCAGACTCGATCGGTATTCAGCAGAAGTTTGGTCGCAGGTGACGGACGATTCGTAATTTAGGAATGTTCTTGTCATGTTATTCCCTCTCGCGGAGTGCCGCGTTGGGAACAACGTCTGCTGAGAATCCTGCAACCTCAATGGATGGAGACTTAATCGGCTATCAAAGAAATGTTGGAAGTAGATCGATCGTTAAGCTGATGGAACAAAAGGGGTTAAACCTAAATGTTGGAGGCTATAGCCCGAGCTTCGGAAGTTGCACTTTGATGCTAGACGGGTCAACATTTCTTGTGGTTTACCTGTGCTAGAACCAGTCCCCACGTCTCACGTGATGCGCTTTGGCACGTTTGAGGTGGACTTGCGCCTGCGGGAACTGCGCAAGAATGGGATGAGAATCAAACTCACAGGCCAGCCGTTCCAGATTCTGATCATCTTACTTGAGCATCCCGGAGATCTGGTTACGCGTGAGCAGTTGCAGCGTCGGCTGTGGCCGTCCGACACATTTGTGGACTTCGATCGCGGTCTAAATGCCGCCATCAACCGAGTGCGGGAAGCTCTAGGCGATTCGGCAGAGAATCCCCGCTTTGTGGAAACCCTGCCTCGGAGGGGCTACCGATTCATAGCGCCCTTAGTCAATTCTTTGCCAGCAAGGCCGGAGAGCAATGTAGTGTGCCAGCCACAGCGTCGGCGCCGCCTGACTTTGGCGCTGAGCGTGGCTGTCGCAGTACTTCTTGCCGCGTGGGGGGTCTGGAAGGTTCGATCGAAGGATTCAATGTCGGAAGCGCTTCTGACCGTTCCATTGACGAGCTATCCTGGCAATGAAAGAGAGCCGTCGTTTTCCCCGGACGGAACCCAGGTTGCGTTTTCTTGGGATGGAGAGAAGCAGGACAACTGGGACATCTACGTCAAACAAACGGGCGTAGAGCCTGCTTATCGGTTGACGATGGATCCGGCGGCTGATAGCAGCCCCATTTGGTCTCCGGACGGGCGTTTGATAGCCTTCTTGCGGGACCTGCCACCAGACAAGACCGCCATCATGCTCATGCCGCAGCGGGGGGGATCCGAAAGGATTCTGGCGGAAATCACCGGCTCACTGCAGCGCTTAACCTACCGTCCGTCCTTATCCTGGACGCCGGACTCGAAGTGGATTGTAGCTCCAGCATCAGCAACCGGACAGCACGCTGGTGGCTTGCACCTGTACTCGGCGGAGACGGGAGAGCAGGAGCAATTGACCAGTCCGCCAATTGAGGAACTCGGCGACACAGCTCCGGCCGTTTCCCCCGATGGCCGTAGTCTGGTTTTCTCAAGAGTCTCACCTGATTTCTACAATATAAGTCTGTGGCTCCTGCATCTTGGCGAAGGGTACAAACCGCTCGGGAAAGAGGAGAAAGTTCAAACTGGCGGCATGACAAACATTGGTGTGGCTTGGCTGCCCAATGGTGAGGAATTTGTGTTCAGCTCGGGCACATCAGACCGCGTAGGGCTTTGGCGGATCGCCGCATCTAGCGGTGCGCTTCCGAAAAAGATTAATGTTGACGTCAGCAACGCCTACGAGCCGACCATTTCGCGCCTAGGAAATCGTCTGGCGTTCGTCTCCGGAAAATCTGATCTCAACATTTGGCGGATCGACTTGCGTCGAAAAGGCCGAGACGCAAAGGCATCACAATTCATTGCCTCGACGCAGACCGACCTCTATCCCGCTTATTCGCCGGATGGTAAGAAGATCGCTTTTATGTCGGACCGATCAGGGAGGGATGAAATTTGGATTTGCGACAACGACGGATCTAAACCCACGCAACTAACCTCAATGGCTGGAGCTGCGTTGTACGGACCGAGGTGGTCCCCCGACAGTCAGAACATTGCTTTCACTGCTGCGCAGCAAGGCATGAAGGAGGACATATATTTAATCAGCGCCAAAGGTGGCACTCCCCGCCGCTTGACCAGCGATCCGGCGGAAGATAAGTGGCCCTATTGGTCGCGTGACGGAAAGTCAATCTACTTTTCTTCGACCCGCAGTGGCCGCGAAGAAATCTGGAAAATGCCATCTAACAGTGAAGAGGCTGTTCAGATCACGCACAACTCCGCTGACATGCCGCAAGTGTCGCCAGACGGCAAATTGCTCTATTACATGAAAGGGTGGCCGGAGACCGTGAGTGTCTGGCAAGCTTCGCTGGATGGAAGTCAAGAAGTGAAAGTACTCGATTCTGTAGACAGCGAAGGCCAGTGGACGGTGGGGAAGAAGGGGATTTACTTTTTCCCGACCTCAAAAACGGGACAATCTGAGGTCTGCTTCTATGAATTTGCAAGCGCCCAGACCAGAAAAATCCTAACCATTCAGCGTCAACCATGGCCACCTATCGCGATTTCCCCCGACGAGCAGACTATTCTCTACGCGCAGTTTGACCAGTCTGGCAGTGTCCTCACGCTGGTTGAGAATTTCCGGTAGCGCCTTTGTCATTGGCTCGAAAAGGGTTCACCCCATAATCCGGTTCCGTGTGGGCTCCGGAAACTCACCCGCCAAGCACTGTTATCTTCGGGAACGACGTGCGATCTCCTCCAGGCGTTTCTCGCGAATCTGGCGTAAACAGGCGTTATCACCAACTACGGCTCAATGAGTGAAATGGCGATTTGACGCCAATCATTCGTGCGTTGGGTGATACACTCGCGCACTATGAGTCGGATCAGCGTTGCGATTCTCGCAAGCCTACTAGTGCTGCACCCGCTGGTCCGAGTGTGCGCTCAGGTGGGCTCCGTCGCCGCTGTAGTCCGTGATATTCGCTCTGACCTCGATCTTCGCGACGGGCATCTTATAGGTCCTGCCGCGGTGAAACTTCAAGATGTCACTTCCCACGCCTGCTACGTCTTCCTTGGTGAGGATCACGGTATCGCTGAGGTGCCGGAGTTTGCAGACGCTCTTCTTAGCGATTTGGTTCCAAGCGGGACTAACACACTGGCGCTGGAAGTGAGCCCAAGTATCGCAAAGCAGTTATCGTTGGAAGTTGCCGCCTCAAACCCGAAACAGACGTTTGCACTTTTTCTTCGGCACCACCCGGGCACCGTTCCCTTCTACAACACGATTGAGGAGTTTGAGTTCTTGAGGGATGCGAAAGCGCGGATAGGCGCATCATTCAACTTGATCGGCTTCGACCAAGAATTTTTTGGGGCTTCCAAATTCCTGCTGGAGCAGGTCGGGGATCAGGGGCTGTCCGATGACTTGTGGGAAGAACTTGACGCGCTAAAGAAAGAGGCGCGGGACAAGGACGCAAGAGCTGAACACAGTGGAAAGTACGAGGATCTGTTTCTGCTGAGTGCAAATGCAGTCAAGCTTCAGGCGTTCGCGGACCGATTGAAATCTCGCGGGTTCAATAGCCTTCCTGTGAATGATCTTCTTGCGAGTCGTCGGATCGACGGCATTTTCCCCCAGGACAACTACCGTTCGAATGAGCTTCGCGATCTCCTGATGAAACGGAATTTTGTCCGAATGCACGGAACTGCACCGCCGTGTGGGATTCTCTTCAAGGCAGGAAGCAATCACGGATTTCGAGGCATCGGTCCTCTCCACACCCGCGAGTTGGGGAATTTTGTGGCAGAGAGTGCAGACGCGACCTCTAACGGCGGGGTCCACATTCTGATCGTCGTGGGAAAGGCGAATCACTACAGTTCCAAGCGGTGGGCGCCCCGATGAAGGCGACCCCCTATGACGGGCTTTCCGATAGCCAATTACAACCACTAAAACCCTTCTTGGAACTAGCGTTAACGCAAAAAATGTGGTCTCTCTTTGATCTCAGAGCCCTGCGCGGTTCTACAGCGGCCAATCTAGATTTGCAGAGATTCATTTATGGCTACGATCTGCTGTTAGTCATTCCTCACCCGACGGCATCGCTTGAAGTTCGAGACTAGGACCAACGTAGTTGTGGTCAATTGTTGTAATCAGGCGATTTCACTCATCACCCGTCCATGAGCGTTATGGTACGTCAATCACGGGCTGCTGTAGCGAGAAGACAGCGCACCGTTAAACCGTCGCAATCCAGGGTTGTTCATGGATGCACGATGCCGAGTGGCGATTTGGGCGTGACATGCTCAAACTCAATGTGCAGTACATTTGAATCGATAAATCGAACGCCGGCTCCCGAGGATGCGATGGCTTTAAAGACTTGGAGACTATAGTCTGCACGAGCATGCTCAGGTCTTATGACTGAACCGCAGAAATCAGGGTCCAAATCAAACCCCATTCTCCAGTCGATCCCCTCAACCTTGGGAACCACTATCCCGACGTGAGGATCGCCCGGCTGGCACCCGCTCTGCGGCAAGGGAAGTGTCGCCCGAAACTCAGTTGCGCCGTCAGAAGATCTCCGCCGTAAATAGACGGTCGGGTGGGCATCTTTGCTCACGAACATGGCAGCGTCAGCGGTGGCTAGGGAAACGTGTAACAGCAGTTCCCCGGCTTCGCTGTCCGTACTCCGCTTTGATGTCAAGGCAAGAATTTGGATATTCGAATCCTTCCCAGCTCCGCCTTCGAGACCGGCCGAGTCGGAGGGGGCACCGAGCGCAAAAGAGCTGACCACAATTTCTGAGCAAAGTGGTTTCAGCAAGGAAGGTGCGACGATGTGTACCGGCCAGTTGACCGCCAAGGGCTGAATGCAATGCCCATTGTGCTGGGTTGGCTTGGTTTTCCAACTAATCGTAAAATACGCAAACTTGCCTGGTTTAAGAACTGCCGCCAGTTGTTCCGCGCTGCCAGTACCCCAAACGCGGTTATTGGAATCTGGATCTAAAACGAAAACCTCCCCCCGCGGCTCAGTTCGGTCAGGAGCAGTGGGGGAACCGTTAGCTCCGTAACTGCCGCGATCCAGAATACAAGCGTGGTCAGTTATATTTCGCATCTCAAGAACAACGGTGAATTCATCGTCAAGTCGATTGGTGATTCGAAAACTAGTATCCATGCCTACTGATCGGCAACCTTCCGGTGTCACCGCTCCATTTTCTAGCGAGTTCGCACAGATAGACATCACAAGAAGGCAACATACCATCGACAATGAGCGTTGAAGAGAGTCCAGTGCAGGCATCACCGTATAGGATCGCCCCAGCTTTCCGTTCTTGCGCAGATAATCAAGTGCTGTAAACAGGCGATTACACTCATTGACCTGTCCAGGGCACCTTCCGGCCCGATGGTGAGTGTAATGGCGATGTTACGCCAACTGACTCAGGCGAACTCTCGATTGTGGGCATCAATTGCTGCTTTGAGGGTTGCGTGCTCCCCTGAACGTTTGGAAGGATCTTGCTCCGTCAGCAATTCGACGAACTGATTATCCAAATCCGCCGGGGACTTCCCATCATGGTAGAAGTCGGCACTCTGGACGGAAAACATGCCGCTATCTAATGATTCAAAGCAGCGGTAGCGAACAACCGTGCCGTTGTTCTTCCGTTCCCACACGTCAATTGCTCTGTAAAGCGTCATTGAGAGAGGCTACCGGAGGATGATTTCCATGAACAGGTAGATGAGTGAAATGGCGATTTTTCGCCAAGTGAGAACCAAGGGTCCTCATCCCAGTCACTTCAGCGACTCAAGAGTTGTGCTGTCTCAGACAGCGAGAACCGCTGGGTGAAGACAGAAGCAAAGCTGAATCCCGCAACTTGCCAGAACCAAACACTGGTTGCAGCGAATCCGATGCCTAGCGCCAACAATCCTAGGAAGGACAAGGCCAGTGCTGATAGGGCTATGGCCCAAGCCTTCCAATAGAGCAGTCCACCTTGCAGCACCCTTGAGAAGGCTCGGACAGGATCAAAGATTTCACGTGGATCGAAATCGCGGCAGTAGTGTGTCATATAGCCCGGTATGGCTACGGTTGCAAGCAAAAGGAGCCCTATCGCGGGATAGCATAACCATTGCAGGTATCGGCAAGACACGAGCAGCAGGATGGTTCCTGGCAAGTAGTAGTAAATCATTCCCAAGAAGGCCATGGTTCCGCTCTTAAGCAAGTGTCCATAATCGTTCCAACTTGGCCAAGCCGGTTGTGAGTGGTGCATTCTATGCACCATCTCAATGCGATGGCCCATATTTAGCACCCATCCGAGAAGCGGTATTAGGACGAGTACTGCACCTACAAAAACTTCTTTGCGGGCAGTCTCGCTTTGTATCGGAAATCTAAACGAATTCTTGAACGTCAGCTGGGAGTGCAGATCGATCAACATAGATCAGAAATCAGCAATGGCTGGGGATCATCACAATGCCAATGATAACAGTCGAGAACAGCGATCACGCCGCCGCGCACAGAAGAAGCGTCACGAACGGCAGAGCATAACGTATTCGCATCCGTTTTTGATGATAACCAAAGATAGTTGATGTAAACAGGCGATTACACCAACTACTCGGTCACGGAGTGAAATGGCGATTGTTCGCCAATTGGAACCCTGAAGGGACGACGGGCGTGGCATCGGTCTATTTTGCAGAATGGATCTTTCTAGAAGTCGCAGTCATGATCACGCTTCGAATTGCGGCGACAACCGGATCGGGCGCATACAGCTGAATCTCGTGTCCCGACTCAGGTACGATCACTTGCCTGCCTTTGGTGGACAATCGCGCCATTCGGGACTGTTGTTCTTTGTGTTCTTTCACCAATACGCCAGCGTTCGGACCAGGATAATCATATAAATCCCGTGTAAGGACAACGACGGGAGTATTGCTCAGGGGATGTGTGCGCGGCTTGTCTTCGGCATACATTCGAGCCGATATTTCGGCCAAATAATCATCGTCCTGAGCCCAATATTTCGGTTGCTGAACTGCCCATAACCGAACTCGCCTTGAGAACTCCGGGAGACGATCGTATGGCGCGTTAATTTGAGGAGTTCCCATTTTATTTATAAAAGTCTCTATGTCTTGAAGTTCTTTCGATTTCAGTTCATCTGTAAAGTTGATAGTTGTACGCGGCTCAGGAATCGAACGCTGTTTTGCCTCTAACCTGACACGAACCAACTTCCCGTTCATAAAAAGCTGCGAATCCTCGCTGTACGCGTCCACCAAAACGATACCCGCCACTTCTTTTGGATTGTTCTCTGCGAAGATGCGAGCCACCATGCCACCTAAAGATTGACCAACTAATATGTACGGGCCGTGTTCCCCGGCAATGGCGAGCATCCGGTGAAGATCAAATCCTTCCTGATCTATGGTTCGCGGCTTTGGACCGAGGTCACTCCACGCAGCACCGCTTCGGTCGTAGGAACAGACGCGTGTAAATGCGGCTACTCTGGGTTGGACCAGGGCCCAGTCCGTCGAGAAAGCCCCTGCCCCTGGCGACAAAACTACCGTCAGATGGCCCCGCCCAACGCAATCAAGGTGCAATTTGTACCCACCAAGATCAACCATGCGGCCAGTTAATTCTGGGGCGTTTGCAGTACTGGTGTTCTGAGCGTGAGAAACGATCATCCCCAGCCCTAGGAGGGCAACAAGCACATTGGCATATCTAAAACGCAGCATTCACTTCAGACGGGATGGAGTCAAATGGGTCATCACAATTGATGTAATCAGGCATGACGATGTTTCACCAATAGCCCGATAAGCTTCAGAATTGCTGACCTAAAGGAAGCTATCACAGGATCGCCCAATGAACGCCAATTGAGCGGCTCAAGCCTCGGCCAATGATTCGAGGCGTTCGGGCCGAGCCTTCTGCCCTATGCGCGTTCAGGGCTGATGACCAGAGACTGCGGCTTATTCCCTGGCAAAATTGTGTAGGAGCCCTTGCATGTTCTCTTCACTTAGCCATCGTCCCCGTACCATCACCCCAATCCGTTTAGTGACATTGCTGACATCGTCCAAAGGATTGGCTGAAAGCAGAATAAGGTCGGCACGGCGGCCCACGGCTACAGTGCCGAATTCGTTCTCCTGATTCAAAAACCTTGCTGCATCACTTGTGCCCGCCTTGATCGCTTCATACGGGCTGAGTCCGGCTTTGACAAAATATCCCAGTTCTTCGAGCAGCGAAAAACCGGGCATCACATTGCGCTTGTAAGCGTCGGTGCCCAGGAGCAGCCCTGTGCCCTTCGTATGCAATGCGCGCACGAGCGCCAGAGCGAACGGCTCAGCAGCAGGCCCCAGCGGAGGAACCTTCATTTGTCCTTCATATCGCTCAACCACCCCCCGAGGGACTAAGCTTCGCTCCTTCTCCCAGTTCCTAGTATCAGCATCCATTTGGACTTGCACGACTGTTGGACAAGTCCACGAGCCAGCTGCCGCAACCGCTTCTGCGATTGTCGGCAGTTTGTTCAGGTCGGCCCGGGCAAATATTTCCTCCAGCGACAAATCAGTGGGCGCACTACGGTCGGGGAGAGCGGCTCGCATGAAGCTGCTGAAGTGTTCGAGCGACTTTTGGCCAGCCTCAACCGCCCCCGCCACTTCCACAGCTCTGGGACGTGTCCCATAACAGGCAAGTGTTGCTCTGTTGCCGCTGCAACTATTGCCCTGTAAGCCCGAAGGGAGAGCCGGTTGTACACCTTGATCCCTATGTATCCGGCCTCTTTGTCGTCGCGAACCGCTTGCCGAGCCTGCTCGTCTGTCGTGACGATACGGCTCCCCGCGAACGTTGGTGGGTCTCCATCGGTTATGGGACCGACAGAATAGATCGTCGGCCCAATGAGTTGACCTTTCTGAATCTCATCATTTAGTGCAAGAATGGCTGGGTGTCCCCACATGTTCCGGATGGAGGTTACGCCATTGGCAACAAACAGCAGTGCCAGACGCGGGTTCTCTTCTGCATAGGTTTCGGCGCTCGACGCCATTTTCTCCGGCTATCGCCGGACGGATGAAATGTACGTGCATGTCAGCCAGTCCCGGCATCAGGTAGCGGTGGGAGCCTTCAATCCGCTGACTACCCTTCGGAACCTTGATGGATCGAGTCTGTCCGAAGGCGACGATCTTGCCGTCCTTAACGATGACTGTTTGATCGCGCAGAACGATCTCACGATCCATCGGTACGACATTTACATGGATGAATGGCGTGGCCGGAATTTGTTGTGCCGCAGCGGAGAAATTGCAGAATGCGATTGCAAGAATTAAGAGTAGGGAGCTGAGTTGAAATCCGATGGATCTCGTGAGCCAAAGTATTCTCCTAAAATATGGTCGCACGAGTATATCTAAGCTTTGCTCGAGGATCTTTTAGTCCTCTGAAGGGCAAACTGTGCGGCGCACTTCAATTATTTAGATTTAACGCGCAAATCGGAAGTAAATCCTCCTTCGACGAAAACTGGTTTTGTGAGCACCAGATGGGGATTATTGACGTAAACACTCCCCCGGGCCAGGGGTATAGCCGAATTTTTCCCGCAATGTATAACCCCATCAATCCGCTAGTGACCCGAACTGCCTTGAACCTCCTCAGCGCCTATTCTCTCCGGCGGGTGATGATCAATGCCACGACTCTTCTTAGCTCTGACTGCTCTAGCTTTGCTGGTTCAAATGACTCGAGCCCAAACCCCCGATACGGACTCGGCAGAACTACAACGCCTTGAGCAAGTCTGGAACGACGCCCACGAGAAGGGCGACGCGGACGCTTTAGAGAAGCTCTGGGCGGATGATATGGAAGTGGCCGTTCCTAAAATGCCTGTTATGACGAAGGCAGACGTTCTAAAGTTCGCGCAGTCCGGCAGGATGAAGTTCCTTGTGTACCGTACATCGGATGTTCGAGTGAGAGTCTATGGAAATGCGGCTGTGGTCACAGGAAAACTACTACGCAAGCGTTCGATGAATGGGCAAGAGATTACCGACAACTGGCAGTTCACAAAGATGTATGTCCGCCATTCTGAACACTGGCGCGTAGTTTCGTTCCATGCCTCAGACGCACAATAGCAGAAAGTTCCATGTTTCGTTTTAATTCTGTCTTCAGAGCGGTAGGTTTCGCTGAGCTTCGTTGGCCCTGTCTCTTTCCCTCGTCCCGCGCGCCGCTCGACTCTCTTTTTGGCTCGTGCCTGAGTTTTCATTTTGAGCAGACGTCGGGTCATTCATGTTTTCTGGAACCGCAAACTCTTCGAGAACCGGATAAGTCTTCATCAGCGTTTCTGGCGCACTGACTTTTTCTCCAGACAACAAACTTTTCAATTCAACTGCGTTCGCGGCTGCTTGTCCTCTGGGATGATTGTTGGCAGCAACAAAAGTGACCTCTGCCTCGGACGCCATGCTTTCGATCTTGCCTTTGACCTTCTGCAAACTGTCTTTCGAGTACAGGTAGTCATAGCGTGCATCACGGTTCTTTGCGGTGAACCATTCCTTGCTTCTGCCGTGTAGCCGCAAATATGCAAGTGGAGCAGTGACGTATTGCGTGCCTTCGAGTGTCTGGCCTAACCGCGTCTGGTCGATATTGCAGAAGGCGATGTTCTCCTCACGCAAGGCTTGCAAGACCAGTGGATCAGCCCAGGTCTTGTGTCGTACTTCGACGGCCAGTGGATATTCGCGGAAAAGGTGAAGTACATTGATCAGATGATCCCAATTGCCCTCGGTGTGTTTGAATGAAATCGGGAACTGCAACAGCAATGCGCCAAGGCGCCCGGCATCCGCAATCGGCTCGAATCCTTTCTTGGCATCCTCAACGTCCTGCGCTGTGTAGCGGATGGTTTCTGCCGACGAAGACTCTTTGTTCCCTCTGCCGGGTGCATGAGAAAAGATTTCAGTCAGTTTGGCCGTGAATTGAAAATCCTTATTATTAGAGACATATTCACACCACTTCTTAGACACTTCGGGATTCACTGGCCGGTAAAAGCTGTTGTTGATCTCACAAAAGTCGAAAAATTGTGATAGGAATTGTAGTTCGTGGATCTTCCTTTTCTTGAAGTCCGGGGGATAGAAAGTCCCGTGCCAGTCGGGGTAGGAGAATCCCGAAGTACCGATCAAGATGCGCGATTTGCCGGCCATGCTATTTAGATTCATTTCGACCCATTGTGGCTCTCATTCCGCCGAAACCCCACCTATTGGGTCTTCTTGACAACCGGACTTAAGACAGCCAGAATCATACTCCACTAGGCGAACAAAAGGCGAATCTAGCGCCCCGCCTAACGGAGCTTACCGTGAGTTCGGCTGCATCCTTGCTTCGGACACAAATCGAAGCTTCTTTGGCCAATCGTATCCCCGGCGCCCTGACCATCCGCCCTGCGATTGCGCCCGAGACCATCTCCACGGGCATTGCCAAACTAGAACGGCAGGCGATAGGGATACCCCGAGGATGCCTGACGGAAATCTGCGGACCAACTTCTTCTGGCCGAACCACACTCCTTCTTTCTCTCATGCGAGAGGTTACGCAGAAAGGCGAATGCTCCGCCTTGGTCGATACCGGCAATGCCTTTGATCCCCACTCCGCCTTGGCTAATGGAGTGAACCTTGGAAGGCTGCTCTGCGTTCGCTGTGCTGGCCCGCATCCGAAGCTGACTCCGATAGAGAAGGCCCTGCGCGCCGCCGACTGGATCATCAGTGCGGGCGGATTCAGCTTGATCGTGCTCGACCTGGCAGACATTGAACCGCATCTCGCACAAAAGATTCCTCTCGCTTCCTGGTACCGCTTTCAACGTGCGGTCGAGTCCACGTCGTCTGCTTTCGTGGTCATGGAAAAACGTCCGTTCGCGAAGTCCTGCGCATCACTTGTCATCACACTTGAGAGTAAATTCTCCGACTGGACCCCGACTCTTGAACAGCCAAAGAATCCGAAATTGCTGACGGAAGTCGGCTTCGGCGCCAGCGTCTCACGTTCTCGCATAGACGTATCCCACCGCAAACCTGTTGGCAATTCCACCACCGAATTCAGCGTGGCAACTTCGTGGGCAGGATGAATGGAGAATACCCATGTTGTTTGCCAGCATCTTCATTCCCGATTTTTCCCTTCAGGCGCTCTTCGCCAAAAGACCAGAGCTACAGACAAGACCCATTGCCCTGATCGACGGCACACCTCCTCTCCTCAGAGTTGTGGCCGCGAATGACAAAGCCATCAAAGCCGGAGTTGAAGTTGGTTTGTTGAAGGCTCAGGCGGAAGCAGTCGGGGCGGAGCCGATCTTGAGATCAACCGACGTCGAAGACTCCGCACACTCCACTGCTCTTACGTGTGTGCGTCAGTTCTCTCCTCGCATCCAGGACAAAGCGATTGATTTGATTCTCCTCGACATTGACGGACTGAACTACCTTTTCGGTTCTCCGGAACAGATCGCCACAAAGATTTGTTCTTCCTTGGCACAGGAGCACTTATCGGTGAACGTCGGCGTTGCCGGAAATCCTGATACGGCAACGATTGCCGCACGCGGTTTCCAGAGCATCACTATCGTCACCCAGGCAAAACAGATCGGAAGTTTGCCCGTAACCTTGCTCGATCCCGGTGAACAAGCGCTTGAGACTCTGAACCTCTGGGGCATCACGACGTTGAGCAAACTCGCCGCGCTTGATGCGAAGGCATTGACGCAACGGCTTGGACAACCGGGATTGATCCTGCAAAAACTGGCTCGCGGCCAACAGGTAAATCCATTTGTTCCGGACGATGAACACGTCGAGTTTCGTGAGCGGACTGAACTTGAATACTCTGTCGACTTGTTGGATTCGTTATCGTTCGTGCTCGCTTCTTTGCTGGAACGCATCTGCGGCAAACTCGATGAGTATGCGTTGTCCACGAATGAAGTCGATTACGAATTTACCCTCGATTCACCTCGGGTCGCCGGCGAAAATCTTCCCGAAGATCAACTGATTTACCGGCGCACTCTCAAATTGTCCAATCCCACAACTGACCGCAAGCTTCTACTCCGGCATATCCAGCTCGACCTGCAGTCTCATCCGCCCACTGCGCCGATCATGGCTGTCTCACTGCTCGCGCATGCAGTTCGCCCCCGCCACACCCAGTTGGGACTCTTCGCTCCGCAAGCGCCGGACCCGGACAAACTGGAATTGATTCTGGCAAGGCTTTCAAATCTCGCCGGGCAAGATCAGGTAGGTGCTTTCGAACTCCTCGACACTCATCGTCCCCGCGCTTTCGTGATGGCCAAGTTCGAGCCGGAAAAAGCTCGCGACCCGATCCCTCCATCTCGTGGCTGGTCGCCAAAAGTAGCCCTGCGCTTATTCGAGCCGGCAAGACGAGCGACCATCCGGCTCCGTTCCAACGTTCCTCTGCAACTGTCTTTCGATGGCAAGCGTGGCGAAGTTGTAGAACATTCTTCCCCCTGGCTTTCCAGCGGCGAGTGGTGGAACGAGATGGCGTACAGCCGCAAGGAATGGGATGTCGAGGTTCAGTTCACCGATGGCACCAGAGGCAAGTTCCTGATCTTTGTTGACCTGCGCACCAACCAATCCTTCGTCGATGGAAGTTATGACTGATGTATGTCGAACTGCACGCGCGCTCTGCATTCAGCTTTCTCGAAGGGGCAGTTCTCCCTGAGCAACTCGGTCAACGCTGCGGTGAATTGCAGATGCCGGCAATCGCGCTATTGGACCGTGACGGTGTGTACGGTTCTCCCCGCATGCATCTTGCCGCCAAACAAGCCGGGATCAAGGCGCATGTCGGTGCTGAAGTCACTCTGGTCAACTCCTTATTAAAGGGGGTAAAGCGCGATGTCCGCTATCCGCTCCTTGCCGAAACCAAAGCTGGTTATCAAAACCTCTGCCGCTTAATTACTCGCTATAAATCTCGGGAAACGACTAAAGGAGAAGGAATCAGTTCACCGGAAGAGGTCCGCGAACATGCCGAAGGTCTGATTTGTCTGACAGGCGGTGAAGAAGGCCCACTCGCTGCTGCCCTCGAACATGGCGGCATGGAAGAAGCACGCCACGAAACAGAAAAGCTGGTCAGCATCTTCGGACCGAGGAATGTCTACGTCGAATTGCAGAGGCACTTCGAACGAAATGAGGAATATCGCAATCGTGCTGCGCTGGAAATTGCAAAAAGCCTGAAGCTCCCTATCCTCGCGACCAATGGCGTTTCTTACGCGAAACCTGAACAGCGTGCCATCGCAGACGTATTCACTTGTCTGCGCCACAAACGCCGCCTCGATAATGCTGGCAAACTCCTCAGTCGCAACTCTGAACGATATCTCCGCACCTCAGCCGAAATGGCAGAGCTTTTTTACGATCTGCCTGACGCTATTGCGAACACTGTAGAACTCTCCAATCGCCTTCAGTTCACTCTTGAAAATCTCGGTTACGAATTCCCGAAGTATCCAGTTGAAAAAGGCGACAGCATGCCCGCTTTGCTACGGCGGGAAACTATGGCCGGTGCGCGACACCGCTATGTAGATTTGACACCCAGAGTCGCGTCACAACTGGAAACCGAGCTTTCGCTGATCGAAGAATTGGGGTTAGCCGGCTACTTCCTGATCGTCTGGGACATCGTTCGTTTCTGCAACCGCGAAGGCATCTTCGCTCAAGGCCGGGGCTCCGCCGCCAACAGCGCGGTCTGCTACAGCCTCGGTATCACAGCAGTCGATCCGGTTGGCCAGAAGTTGCTCTTTGAAAGATTCCTAAGCAAGGAGCGTGGCGAATGGCCGGACATCGATATTGACCTTCCCAGCGGAAATGACCGCGAAAAAGTCATTCAATACGTTTACAAGCGATACGGCTCGACCGGCGCGGCCATGACCGCCAACGTCATCACTTACAGGCGCAAATCTGCTGCGCGTGAGATGGGAAAAGTCCTTTGCATCTCGGACGACATGATCGATCGCCTCAGCCATGTCTTCACCAGTTTTGAATGGAAAGATCCCGACGACACGCTCGAAAGATCATTCCGCGATGTCGGCCTCGACATCCTGCATCCCCTGATTCGAAGGTACGTGAATCTTTGTTGGAACGTGTTGGATTACCCGAGACATCTCGGTCAGCACAGCGGAGGAATGGTGGTCTCTGAGGGACTACTCGCTTCCGTCGTCCCTCTCGAGCCTGCAACCATGGAAGGGAGGGTCGTCTGCCAATGGGACAAGGATGACTGTGCGGCGCTGGAACTGATCAAAATCGACTTGCTCGGCTTGGGAATGCTCAAAGCGATGAAGAACACACTGGAACTGATTCCCGTTCACTATAAAGAAAAGGTGGACATCGCGCATCTGCCCCAGGATGATCCCAAGGTTTTTGCTGCGCTGCAAAAGGCCGATGCTATTGGCATTTTTCAATTGGAGAGCCGCGCACAACTTTCGTTTCTTCCTCGACTTTTTCCCAAGACCTTCTACGACATTGTCATAAGCACCGGGTCAATCCGTCCCGGCCCAATTCAGGGCGCAATGATCAGTCCACTCATCAAGAGAAGACAAGGACTTGAGCTGATCTCTTACCCTCATCCCGTTCTGGAAGACACTCTGGCGCGAACCTACGGAGTGATTCTCTTTCAGGAACAAGCCCTGCAGGTGCTGATGAAGGTTGCTAACTTCACAGGCTCTGAGGCCGAGCAGGCACGACGGGCTATGACCCACAAACGCTCGCCGGAACTGATGGAACCGATTCTTAAACGTGCTCGCGAAGGCATGTGCCAGAACAAAATTGATCCTGAATCGCAGGACAAGATTGTTCACTGCATTGAGAGTTTCCTTGGCTATGCTTTTCCTGAATCGCACGCTTACAGCTTTGGACATATCGCCTACGCCAGTGGCTATCTGAAATGTCATTACCTGGCAGCCTTCACTGCCGGCTTACTGAACGCGCAACCGATGGGGTTCTACTCTCCCAGTGTCCTGATTAAGGATGCTCAGCGCCACGACTTGCAAGTGAAGCCAATCGACGTGAGCCGCTCTGAGTGGGACTGCACGCTCGAAAAGGATAAGGAAGAAATTGTTCTTCGGCTCGGGTTCCGCTATGTGCGCAAGATGAGAGAAGAGACAGCCAAAGCCATTGTCGCTGCACGCCAAATTGCCATGTTTGACGGGATTCCCGACCTGACTCGCAGAGTACGGGAACTTCGGCGAGATGAACTTCAGAACCTTGCCGCTTGTGGAGCATTGAATCCGCTCGATCATAAAAACCAGGTTCACCGCAGGGACGCTCTATGGCAGGTCGCAAAATATGGCAGGTTCGTCGGGCCACTACTCAACGACATCCCCGACTACGATCCAACCTCGATCCTTTTGCGCATGAGCGACATTGAACAGCTCATCACCGATCATCACATTTCCGGCTTTACCATCGGCCCCCATGCCTTGGCTTATCGAAGACAAGATCTGAATCGTATGAATCTTTCCACTCTTCATTGCGTCAAAAATCGAAGGCCGGGAGAACAGGTGGAAACCGCAGGTGAGGTCACCGTCAAACAAAGACCGGGAACGGCAAAGGGCATCGTTTTCCTGACGCTGCACGACGAAACCGATTTTTGTGATGTGGTGGTAAAGCCAAATATCTATGAACAGTACCGCGGTCTGGTTAATAAATGTAAGTTTCTTGGCGTACACGGGAAGGTGCAAAAAGTTGAGAATGCCAAAGAACGCGGAGCCTATGTTGTCTCGATCAACGCTACCCACTTGTTCGCGTTGGATTTTCCTAAGATTGAGACTCGACCCCGCCATTTTCACTAAACGACACTATTTGATCAGAAAAGCAATAGTCTTGCGCGGGTTAAAATGAAAACCCATGACTGCGAAACGCATCTTGTTGTACTGGTTTGAGTGTCCGCACTGTGGGCAACAAACTTCTCACCAGATGTTGTCAGACCTAAATCGATTGACTTGGGCGACATGCGAGAGGTGCGGTAAAGAGTTCGTCATCGAAAACAACACACCGTCGAAGCCTTCAAAGTGAAACACGCTAACTTAGAATACTGAACCAAATTCAGCGAGCTGGTGGCAGAACTAAACAAAACTTTTGGCCGCAAAAGATGCCCGACTGAGTCCCCCCTATAAATAAGGAAGAACCAACCAAGCAGTCTTAGGTCAGATTGTTTGCAGTCCCATAAGTGACTACCCAGACTTAAAAGGACTCAGTGCGGCGCAGCTTGTCTTAATGACTGCCGTCCGGCTCTCGACTGGTCGCCGACAAGATGATGGGCAACTTATTGTGGGCAAAGGGACTCTTAAGGCCGGGCTTCGCTGGTGCAAGCGCAGCAGCGACTGAAACGTCTACGAGGATTCTATGATCACCATCGTTCTGGCGAAGGTGCTTTCGCGTTCTGATTCTCAGGGGGACGCAAATGTCGCAAACTAACTCTCAGTGTGTTGGCGGTACTTTGGCGTGGTTGACTAGGTTTCGCTTATGTTCACCCAACTCTACATGCCGTCCGAAAATCGGAGGACTTCGAAAAGTCGCTTTCCGGTCGATTTCTCTTCTGTGATTTCCTTCACGAATTACCCGAAAGTCCTGATCGAATCACCAATCTCCTAGGGCTTAAGCTTCAGAATTGAAACGCAAGTAATCGAAACTGCGGTCCCTGGCAACTCGCACCGTCCTTGAGGCGCATCCGGGCTGAGGGATCGCGCCCCGCGAGGTGGCTATGAAATCTTCTCCCAAGCTTATAAATTCTCTGTTTCTTCTAGTGATGTTGGGACTTGCGCTTTTGCTCTGGGCTCAGGACTCCAACACTGGCGGAAGAGCGTCGCGGTGGCGCGACTATCAGATGGTGGCCCACACCACCAAAGCCGTGGATTACAAGCAAGGCAGCAATAGCAAAGTGGACTTGCGCGGTACATCCCTGATGCCGGATGCCAATGGTGAAGCGGAAGTAAAAGCCACTGCGGCGTTTGGAAATCGAGGCCAAGATCGATCATTTGCGGCCCGCGAATAGCATCGATTTGAGTTACCTAACTTATGTGCTCTGGGCAGTCAGCCCCGACGGCCATCCTTCCAATATCGGCGAGCTTATCGTGAAAGATGGAAAGGCCGAGATTCAAACCGCGACGCCGATGCAGGCTTTCGCTCTCATCGTTACAGCGGAGCCATACTACGCCGTAAGCCAACCGAGCGATCAAGTAGTGGCAGAAAACGTCGTCACTAAGGAAACTAAGGGGTCCACTAGCAACACGGATGTAAATTTCGAGCTCATTCCCCGCGTCGCATATGCGGAACAGGTGCAACCCCTGCAAAAACCCGTCTATGGAATCGACGAAAAAACTCCTCTTAGCTTGATTGAAGCGCGCAACGCAGTGAGAATCGCGAAGAGCGCAGGCGCAGACGAATACGCATCCTCGGCCTTGCAGAATGCGCAACAATCGTTGAATCAGGCCGAGGACTATTACCAGCGGAAACAATCTACTAATCAATCGACACGGTGGCGCGAGCCGCCGTCCAAAGTGCGGAAACTGCCCGTATACAGGCGTTACGGGCAGAACAGCAGGCGCGTCGCGAAAGTGAACGGGCTGAACAAGCCCGGCGGGTGGAAGAAGCACGGGCCCAGTCGCAGCAGGCGAAGTCTGACGCTGCACAGGCGCAGGCTCAG